>NZ_QHLP01000006.1:0-139719 GCF_003185985.1 Auritidibacter sp. NML100628 | reverse complement strand
ATCCCTACGTAATTGCTTGGTGACTTCAATCCGAGCACTCATCGAGACAATGTCCTTATCCATGCGTTCACACTATGGCTTCGCGCTCACGATACGTGAGGCACGACCTGAGCTACGCGCTCAATATCAATAAGGTACGTCGGGGTCTTCACAGGTTCCGGCTTCTCTGGTTGACTCGGCGCTATGGCAGATTCATTCAGCACCGGACACTTTGTTCGGATCACCGGTACAGTCCAGGGCGTCAACTTTCGCAACTCCGCCAAACAACAGGCCGATCAACTGGGCTTGGTGGGCTGGGTGGCCAATACCGAGGACGGTGCGGTGGAACTTGTCGTCGGTGGCTCGGGTCCGGAGGTGGATTCTTTGCTGGCCTGGTGCCACACCGGGCCCGAGCGGGCCGAGGTCACCGAGGTGCAGGATCGAGAAGCCAGCAACCGGGAGCTGGCTGAGCTACCGGAGTCAGGATTCCACGTGCGGCGTTAGTCCCAGCTCTTTCGGGAGCGAGGTGCCCTCACCGAGAAGGTGCTTGGCCAGGAAGTTGAAAACCACTTCGTACCAGATCTTGGCGTGCTGGGGTTGGAGAATCCAGTGATTCTCATCCGGGAAGTAGAGGAACCGGTGGGCGGTGGTGCCATCGGCATCCATCGGCAGGCCCGATTTCTCCAGCAACTCGTACCAGAGGCGTAGTCCTTCGCCGATGGGGACCCGGTAATCCCGATCGCCGTGGATGACCAGCATCGGGGTGACAATGTTCTCCACATAGGCGTGCGGGGAGTGTGTGGCCTCCATTTCCGCATTGAGTTGCCGGCGCCAGAACGGGGACATATCCGTGGTGGGGCCGAACTGGTCCAGCGCCCAGAGGCTGGCGTGGGTGACGATGGCGTTGAACCGATCGGTGTGCCCGGCCACCCAGTTGGCCATATATCCCCCGAAGGAACCGCCCATGGCCGCGGTGCGGGACTCGTTGATATCGTCGCGCTCTACCGTGGCATCGGTGATGCTCATCAGGTCGGTGTAGGGCTTATCTCCCCAGGAGTTCCAGCCCCGCTGGATGAACTCCTGCCCGTAGCCGGTTGACAGGGCCGGATCCGGCAACAGCACCGCGTAACCTCGCGCCACAGCCAACCAGGGGTTCCACCGCCAGGTCCAGGCGTTCCAGGAGCTCAACGGGCCACCGTGAATCCACAGCAACAGCGGAGCCGGCGCATCCGGGCTGGCCTCCTGTGGCAGGGCCAGCCACCCGCGGATCCGTACACCGTCTTCGGCGGTGGTTTCGACCTCCTCGAGTCGCCCGGGGAGTTCGGGCCGTTGAGTGGGGTTGAGCAGTCTGGTGGTTTCTCCGGTACTCACATCGATCCGCACCACCTCGGGCGGGAAAGCGTAACTGGAGCGAACCCCATAGGCGAGGGTGCCCTCAGGGGCGGCCAGGGCTTCGCTGTAGGTGGCATCATCGTGGGTGATCTGCACGGTCTGGGCCTGTACGGTGTCCCCAGCATGGTCGAGATCCACACGGAAGACGGGGCCACGACCGTTCTGATCGGCTAGGGCGAGGAATCCGCTGCCGTCGGGAAGCCAGCTGGTCGCCGTCAGCCAGAGATCGGTGTCGTCGGTCAGGGCAGTTAATTCACCGGTGCTGATCTCCAAAAGATGCAAGACCGGGCGCATGGCACGCTCGGGAGTAGGACGATTGGCCACACTGACCACGGCGTGGCGTCCGTCAGGGCTGATGACGCCGGGAGTGTAGTTGTGATCGGGGTCGTCAAGAAGAATCTGCCATTCACCGGTGGCGAGATCGACATAACCGACGGTGACACGGGTGTCGGCGCGAGCCTCCAGGATGCGCAGACCGAAGAGAGCGAAAGAACCGTCCGGACTGAGGTGGATATCCTCGGCCACCAATCGGGCATCGAGCCCCTCCAGGAGGTTGGTCAGCGTCTTCCGGGCCGGTTCAGCTTGGCTCGTATCAGCATCAGAATCAGCCTCAGCACCGTCGTCGGCATCGAGGCGAAAGAGACTCGGTGTGGTGGGACCGAGATCGTGGTCCCAGTAACGGACCGGATAGGAGTCGTGCAGAATGGCCTGCACGGAGCCGTCCTTGCGGGCCTGGTGTAGCTTGCGGTGGGTGGTTTCATCGGTGGCTCCGGGAAGCAGGGGAGCGGTGACGGCGATGACATCGGCTTGCTCTGCTGAGAGTATGGTGCTAACGCCACCGGGGCGACGGTTGACCACGTGGGCTTCGCCACCGGTTGCCGGCAGGCGCCACAGCGCGGTGGTCTCGTCTGGATCCGTATCGTGGGCGTCGGGGCGGGTGGAGGTGAAGTACAGATCCCCCGAGGCCGCGAATACAGGGTTGGTTTCACCCTGAGAACTGTGGGTTATCCGCCGCGCCGGCTGTTCACCTCGAGGATCGAGCTCCCAGAGGGACTCTACGTAACCATTCTTTTTGTGGTTGAGCGTTTGAACAGTGGTCACCAGCCGGGTGCCGGCGGGATTCAGGCTCAGCCCGGCGATCCGCGGTTGAGCGACGTAATGGTCGAGGTCGGAGAACGTGGAATCAGTCATGCTGGGCTCGTTTCTCATCTCATGGTGTGCTGAGGCATCTGAGGTAGTCGGAGTTTCGACCACGCCTGTGACTCACGTTACAGGATAGTGGCGGATGATGCTGACTCGGATGAAAGTTCATGCAACCACTGCTCAAAATTTCTGCTCACATTTGCGAACGGACGGAGCGCTTTCTCGGATGGCGACAGGACGCCTCGGGGTGTGAGGCGTCGGAGGCCTGCTGGTTGCGAATGAATCTGAGTAGGGTTCGCACCTTATGTCTTCTGGTGGGCCCAGGCTTAGTATGGGGCTATGGGAATCGGGCACGCGCACGGACATGCGGGCGAAGATGTCGCCAGAGCTTCCTATCGAGGCAGGCTCGTGCTGGCCTGTGTCATTACCCTGAGCATTGTCGCAGCCCAAGCCCTCGGGGCGTGGATCACCGGATCACTGGCGCTGCTGACCGATGCGCTGCATTCGTTGATCGATAGTATTGGCCTGCTGGTGGCCGTGATCGCCGCTGGGCTGATGTTCAAAGCCGCGACCACACAACGGACCTGGGGATACCGTCGGGTCGAGATCCTGGCCGGCCTCGTGCAAGCAGCATTGCTGCTGGCTATCGGGATTTATGCCGTCATCGAGGGCATTCAGCGCCTCAGCACTCCGCACCAGGTGCTTCACCTGGAGTTGCTCGTCTTCGGCGCCATTGGGCTGATCGGAAACCTGCTCTCACTGTGGGTGCTGTCCTCGGGTCGACGGGCAAATTTCAACCTCCGGGCAGCATTCCTGGAAGTCCTGGCAGATGCTTTAGGATCCATCGGTGTCATGGTGGCAGCTGCGGTGATCTGGGTGACCGGGTGGCACCAGGCTGATGCCGTGGCGGCCCTGGTCATTGCAGCGGTGATCATCCCGCGCGCACTTCTGCTTCTTCGGGAAACTGGCCGGATCCTTCTGGAATTTGCTCCGCGCGGATTAGACCTCGAAGACGTCCGGGCTCACCTGTTAAACGTTGAACACGTCAAGGAGGTCCATGATCTCCACGCCTCCACGGTCGCTACCGGGCTACCTGTCCTGTCCGCCCATGTCGTGGTCGACGAAGCCTGTTTCAGCAACGGGTGCGCCCCTGAGAAGCTGGCAGAACTGCGGGCCTGTGTGGCTGAGCATTTCGATGTTCCGGTGGAACATTCCACCTTCCAACTCGAAACGGCCAGCCAAGCCCGCACTGAACAGCAGGGCCACTGAGTACCCGCGCTGAGATCCCACGGGCGGATGGTCTCGGTGGGCGTGATGTAGTGCGCAGGCCAGTGTGACGTACGTAACATAAGGTCATATTTCGCATTCTGAAACGTTTCCTGAAAGATTCAGGCGGCATTCAGCGACCATTCACGTCGCACTGTGCGGTACCCCCAATAACCCGCGAACCTTCAATGGGGCTGTCATTATTCTGAGACTTTCCTGGACGCCGATATCCTTGTGATTCCGGGCTTCCGTTGTGACTAACACCATAAAATACCGGGTTGAACGGGGTATTTTTGGGATCCGTGAGGCTGGCGGGCCGGTTTCGTCCGCACAGGTCAGGTGTGGATGACGCTCAGTGACTCGGATCGTCACGATTCGATTAAAGGCTCACAGGAGATTCACAGGAAGTCGCACATTTGTCGTAGCCTAGGGGTACCTGAAATCGATGTGAGATACACCACCTTATGTCGGTTGTTCGCACCTATAACTGAGGAGCAATATGAAAGTGCGCAAACTCTCCGCCGCCACGGCCATTCTGGCCTCCGGTGCACTGGTTCTATCAGCATGCGCCCCCGGTGACGACACCGAAAACGGAAATGGTAATGGTGGCACCAACGGTGATGCCGACCCCGGCATTGCTGAAGGCCAAGTGTTCACCGTTGAGCCCGAAGACGGGGGTCTGGCCGATCTCGGCGCCGACTTCGAAACCGCAAACGACGAAATCCGTGTGTCATTGGGTCCGCAACCGTTTAACAGCTATAACGGTCAAACACCCAGTAACTACAACGTCTACAACTCCACGATTGTCGATCGGCTCTTCTCCGGTTTCTCCTACGTTGGAACCGACCTCGAGATCTACCAGAACGAGGAGTTCGGGTCCTATGAAGTGATCAATGAAGATCCCTTCACGGTCGAATACACCATCAATGACGAAGTTGAATGGTCTGACGGCACCCCGGTGACAGTGGCCGATTACGTGCTCGACTGGGCTCACCAGCGCTACCTGGGTGAAGGCCAGTTCGATGGTCTGTCCCCCAACCTTGGTACCTACGTCCCCGACGGACCTCAGGCTGAGTCCTACGACTCCAAGACCTTCACCGTGGAGTATCCCGACGGTCCCTATGCTGACTGGGAACTGATGATCGGGGCTGCCCATCCCTCCCATGTTGTCGCTGAGGAGACCGGCATCTCGCAGGAAGAACTGGTCACGGCCATTCTTGAAGGTGACGAAGATCTGATCGAGGACATTGCCGAGACCTGGAATACCATCTGGGATACCGACCCCGGAACCCTGCCTGATGCCGAGCTTATTCCCTCCTCTGGTCCCTACATTTTGTCGGACTGGCAGGACGGAGAGTACGTCACCCTGGAAGCTAATGAGGACTACTGGGGCACCCCGCCGGGCGTTTCCACGTTGATCTTCCAGTTCGTCGACAACGCCGCCCACGTTCAGGCACTACAAAATAACGACCTTCACGCCATCGTGCCCACCGAGACCGTCGACACCCGTAATGAGTTGGAGAACCTCGTCGAGCAGGGCGAACACGCCATGCACATCGGCGATAAGGCCACCTGGGAGCACCTGGACATCCAATACGGCGAAGGCAGCCCCTTCGCCGAAACTCCGGAGCTAGCCGAGGCCTTCGCGCTGTGTGTCCCCCGCGATCAGATCTTGGAGAACCTGATCCATCCGGTGAACCCGGACGCTGAGTTGCTCAACGCCCGCGAGGTGCTGAACTTCCAGCCCGACTACGACGAGATTGTTGCCGAAACCTACGATGGACGCTACGACACCGCCGATGTTGAGGCAGCAGCTGAGATCATTCAAGAACACGACGCAGAGGGTACCGAGATCCTGATCGGGCACAACGCTCAAGAGCGTCGCCACGACACGGTCGAGTTAATCCAGGCTTCCTGCAATGAGGCTGGCTTCGAGATTGTCGATGGCGGAGACGTCGACATCGATATCGCCGCCGGTGAATGGGATGTCGCCCTGTTTGCCTGGTCTGGTTCCGGTCAGATTGCATCCGGTCTGAACATCTACGGCTGGGACCGTGAGAACGACGAGCCGCGCCCGCAGAACTGGAACAACTACAACAACGATGTCGTCTCCGATGCCTTCGAGGCCATCGCCACCAGCGATGACGAAGACGAAATCCAGGAGCACATCATCACACTCGAACAGGGACTGTGGGAGGACCTGCACGGAATCCCGCTGTATGTCCACCCGGGTATTACCGCTTGGGACTCCTCCATTGCCAACGTTCGTCCGACCCCGGCTCAAAGCCAGCTGGTCTGGAACATCGAGCAGTGGCAGCGGGTCTCCGAGTAATCACCGTGGAGTTCTGAGGCACCCCTGATGGGAAACCCTTCCCCAGACGGCGGGGTCCCGGCTGATGTAGCGTCGGTCGGGCCCCGCCGTCGTGTCCAGGGGTCGATACGGAAGGCGACCGTGTAGACCGTGCTGAAATACATCCTCAAGCGCCTGGGCAGTACCGTGCTCATTCTTTTTGGCGCGACCTTATTGTCCTTTGTCATCCTGATCAACACCGGTGACCCCTTAGCGGATCTGCGCGAAATTCAGAGTGACAATGTCGAATTCCTCATGCAGGAACGCATTGAGCGGATGGGCTTAGACCAGCCCTGGTACGTCCGATACTGGGATTGGCTGTCCGGAGTCCTCGGGTGTTTTGCCGGAAGTTGCGACTTCGGCACCACCATCACCGGCGCCCAGGTCACCCCCGTGATTGCGGCTGCAGCCGAGCAGTCACTGCGATTGGTCTTCGTGGCTACCGTGGCAGCGATCCTCATCGGTGTCCTGACCGGTATCGTCACCGCCATGCGCCAGTACTCGCTCCTGGACTACTTGGTGACGTTCTTTATTTTCCTGTTCTGGTCGCTCCCGATCTTCTGGGCGGCAGTGTTGGCCAAAGAATGGCTGGCCATCCGGTTCAACGACTGGATGCTGGACCCCCATTTCACCTGGCCCAATATTCTGATCTTGGCTACCATCCTTGCCATCGTCGTGCCGATGGTCCTGGGCGGTAGTCTTGCGCGTCGGCTGATCACCGGGGGCATGATGTTCGCCTTCGTCTGCGCGGTCTTGCCCTGGATGAACGCCGTGAACTTCATGACCCACCCCCGGCTGGGCCCGGTTATCATCCTCATCGGTTCCCTGGTGTTGGCAGCGGGCTTCACCGCGCTCTTTGCCGGTCTGCGACACCGGAGGGTTCTCTACTCTGGGCTTACCGTCGTTGCCTTGGGAATGATTGCCTACTACGCAACCTGGAACCTCTTGGAAGACCCGCCGGGAGGCTGGTTCTTCCTGGGTGCCATGTTTGTCCTGACTATCGCCATCTGTGTGGTTGTCGGTCGCAGTCTCGGCGGATACGCGAAAGGGCCAGCCACTGCGGTCTCGGTGCTGACCGGTGCGCTGATGTCGGGCATGATCTTACTGGACCACTTCATGTACCACTGGCCCGGTCTTCTCTCGGCTAAGCCCAGGCCGGTCAGCACCATTGGCTCGCACACCCCGACCCTGGACGAGAACTTCTGGGTCACCGCCTTAGACCAGCTGACCCAGCTTTGGTTGCCCTCGGTCCTGATGGCCTTGCTCTCGTTGGCCACCTATACCCGCTATACCCGGAGTTCCATGCTGGAAGTCCAGAAACAGGATTTCGTGCGTACCGCACGAGCCAAGGGCGTGGCTGAGCGGACGGTGATCCTCAAGCACGCCTTCCGTAACGCCATGATTCCACTGGTGACCATTGTGGCTTTCGACTTCGCGGCCTTGATCAGTGGCTCCATCGTGGTCGAGCAGGTCTTCGGCTGGTATGCGATGGGCAATGTTTTCATTACCGGTATGCAGACCAATGATCCGGCTCCGGTGATGGCCTTCATTCTGGTGACAGGCTCCGTCGCCGTGATGTTCAACCTGCTGGCGGATATTCTCTACGCCGTCCTCGACCCAAGGATCCGAGTATGAGCAACGACAAGATTTCACAACAAATGGTCGACCTCGCCGAGGTTGAGGACACCAAACTCCAACAAAAGAGCCGGCACTCTTACTCACAGGGGCAACTGATTCGACGCCGGTTTTTCCGCTACAAACCGGCTGTCATCTCACTGGTCGTGCTCGCTGCGGTGGTGATCCTGGCATTTTCCTCCATCGGGTTCGGCCCGGTGCCGGGCTGGTGGGACCAGCACTATCAGGCCACCGGCTCGATCATTGACGGCGGGCGACCGATGATGTTCCAGGACGGCAACATCTTGGGCGAGCATCCCTTCGGGCAAGAGAACGTTGGACGTGACTATTTCGCCATGGTGATGCGCGGGGCACAGCAGTCATTGATCGTGGCCTTTGTGACCGCGCTGGTCTCCAGCATCATCGGTATTGCCCTAGGGGCTATCGCCGGATTCTTCCGTGGCTGGGTTGAGTCCGTCATTATGCGACTGACCGACTTCGTGATCGTGGTGCCGACCCTGGTGTTTGCCGCGATGTTGGGAAATATCGCCGGTAGTAGCGTGGTGATGCTCGGTGTCCTGCTGGGTTGTGCCACCTGGACCGGGATGTGTCGTCTGGTTCGCGCCGAGGTGCTACGAATTAGAGAAATGGAGTACGTTTCGGCGGCCATCGCTATGGGTGCCGCCCCGTCCCGGATCATTATCAAACACATGATCCCGAACAGTATTGGCGTGATCATCGTCAACGCGACCTTCGCCTTCGTGGCGGCCATCCTGCTCGAGACCACACTGTCGTACTTGGGCATGGGTGTTCAGCGCCCCGAGGTATCACTGGGTCTGCTGATCGAGCAGTACCAAAATGCTTTCACAACCCGGCCCTGGCTGTTCTGGTTCCCGGGCTTGTTCATCATCATCATCGCCCTGGCCGGCAACTTCATTGGTGATGGCCTGCGGGATGCGTTCGATCCGCGTCAGGCCCGCACCCGGGATTCCCGGCCGTCACTGGGTGGCGTGCTGGGGCTGCGTAGCATCCAGCGGGCCTTCCGTTTGAAGAATGAGGTTGGGATGTCCGAGGGCATCAAAGATCCCTACAGCGAAACCACCGGCTCCGGGAGGAAAAAATGAGCCTCAGAATTATTCTGGCAACGCAACCTGATATTGAGGACATTGTTGAGGAAACAGCCGGTACCGGCGAAGAATTCTCCGTCGCCCCACTGGTGGTGCTGGGTATCGCCGTGGCCATCGTGCTCGGCTATGCCCTGGTGCGGTACATCCTGAACCGGGCTCGGGGAGGGTTGCCAGACGTGGACACCTCGGCGGTGGTTCAGCCCGCGGAATTCCAGACCGACACGGCGTTGCGCTTTGACAATGTCAAAGTCAGTTTTGCCACCGAGTTCGGCACGGTGGAAGCCGTCAAGGGCGTCAGTTTCGATATCAAGCCCGGAGAGGTGGTCGCCGTGGTGGGTGAATCCGGTTCGGGCAAATCGGTGACCAGCTCAACCGCTATGGGGTTGATGTCCGATAACGCCACGGTTTCCGGCAGGGTGTTCCTGGACGGTACAGAGATCACCGACCTCTCCCCGGCTAAGCTCCGGAGCCTGCGCGGGGATGAGATTTCCATGGTCTTCCAGGAGCCGATGACCGCGTTGAACCCGGTGTTGAAGGTCTCCGACCAGCTGGTCGAGGCCCTACAGGTGCACAATAAGGCCTTCGGCCGGGAGGCCCTGGCCCAGGCGGTTCGTTTGTTGCAAGAGGTGGGGATCCCCGATGCCGAGCAACGGATCCACGAATATCCGCACCAATTCTCCGGCGGCCAGCGCCAGCGCATCGTGATCGCCATAGCGATTGCGTGCAACCCCAAGGTGATCATCGCTGATGAGCCCACCACCGCACTGGACGTCACAGTTCAGGCAGACATCCTGGACCTGTTGCGCCGATTGAAGGACGAGCTGAATACCGGCATCCTGCTGATTACCCACAATGTGGGCGTGGTGGCCGATATGGCCGACCGTGTGGTGGTGATGTTCCAAGGTGAAGTGGTCGAATCTGGCCCGGCGGAGCAGATCTTGTTGGAACCCGAGCACCCCTACACCAAGCGCCTGCTCGAGGCCGTGCCCACCTTACGCGAGACAGAAATCGAGGTCAACGAACCCGCCCCGGCTGCCGACGACGACTCCGCTCTGCCCAGTGTCGACCCCGGTGCGCAACTGTCGCTACAGGCCAAGGACCTCGCATTGGCTTATAAGAAGAAGGGCCGGTCTATCCGCGTCGTGGAGGGCGTGAATTTCGCCGTGGCACGCGGAGAGATCCTGGGACTGGTCGGTGAATCCGGGTCCGGTAAGTCCACGGTGGCCAAAGCCGTCTTGGGTCTGCTGGAAGTGGAGGAAGGCGAACTGCTCGTCCGTGGTCAAAACCTGCCCGCATTGCCCCGGGCACAGCAGAAGGCGTTACGTCGTGAAATCGGGGTGGTCTTCCAAGACCCGGCGGCTTCGCTGGATCCCCGTTTCCCGATCGGAGAGATCATCACCGAGCCCATGGTGGTTCACAACCTGGGAACATCTAAGGAGCGGATAGCGCGGGCCGAGGAGCTGCTGGATGCGGTGAAACTGCCCCGAACCGTGATCAACCGGTATCCACATGAACTCTCGGGCGGTCAACGTCAGCGTATCTCGATTGCCAGGGCGATGGCGTTGAGCCCGTCCATCCTGATTGCCGACGAGCCCACATCCGCCTTGGATGTCTCGGTGCAAGCCCGTGTGCTCGACATGTTCGTAGACCTACAGGAACAATACGATTTCGCCTGCTTGTTCGTTACTCACGATCTTGCGGTGGTAGACCAGCTGGCGGATCAAATTATGGTGATGGAAAAAGGTCGAGTCGTCGAACAGGGGCGAAAAGAGGACATCCTGCGCAATCCGCAGGAAGATTACACCAAACGACTGCTGGCCGCTGCCCCGGTTCCGCATCCCGAAGAACAACGGATTCGTCGCGAGGCTCGCCATGAGTTGCTCGCCTCCCAAGGTCGCAGACGTGGCTGAGCGGTCTTTCGGCTGAGCGGTCGTTCGAACCGGCGAGGTCTCGGCTTTGCGCCGTCTCGAAGGTGAACACCGCCCTGTCTTAAGGCGTTCGGAACCCGCCGAGTTGATTGGCGCTGTCTGGTCGCGTTCGGTAGGTGCGACCTTAAGTTCCAGGCTTGTCACGGGTGTGCCACGGTGTTTCAGCGGGCTACCTCCGGCGGGTGGTACCAGGACTCCACAACGAGGAGCGGATGCTTCGACGCGACAATGAGGTACATCTCAAGCCTTGATTTCTCTGGGGTGGGTCTTCATGTAGGCATCACGATTCGCGCAATCATGACATTTGCCCTAAGTAGTTGTGCCGAGGCAACGCGATACTACAGACAGTAGTGAGCACGTCGCCCACACGCACAGGCATTTTTCTGCGTGTGGCCACCCAGTGGAGGTAGCGAAACACATGATTGCCCCAAGCCGGAAGAAACCAGACACGGCCCCGCCCCTGTTGACGGTGCGAACGAACGCCCTGGGTATCGCTGTGAGGGGAGAGAGGTGAAGACGATGAGTGGGACCGCGATCTCTTTGTGCGGTGTGGGCAAGAGCTACGGGGAGGTCATCGCCGTTGACGATGTCAGTTTAGAGATCCCGCGCGGACAGGTGGTGTGTCTGCTGGGACCAAATGGTGCCGGCAAAACCACGCTGATCGACATCGTGTTAGGTCTCACGCCTCCTGACACTGGCAGCGTCGAATTATTGGGTTTCTCACCAGCCAGTGCCGTGCAAGTCGGGGCCATCGGGGCGATGTTGCAGGCCACGTCGTTGCTCGATGACGCGACCGTCGGGGAACTGATCGCGATGGTCTCGAGGTTGCACAAGCATCCGCTCGGGGTTTCGCGGACGTTGCAGAACGCAGGGATCGCGGATCTGGCTCGCCGTCGCTCCACGAAATTGTCCGGCGGTCAACGGCGACGGGTGACCTATGCCCTGGCTATTGCAGGCAACCCGGATATTCTGGTGCTCGATGAGCCGACTGCCGCGATGGATGTTGCGTCCCGTCACGCTTTTTGGGCATCAATTCGTGACATCACGAGCGTGGGCAAGACGGTGCTGTTTGCGACTCATCATCTGGCTGAAGCCGAGAAATTTGCTGACCGGGTGATCTTTATACAAGACGGCCGGATCATTGCCGACGGCACGGTGACCGAAGTACAGGAGTTGGCGGCCGGACGAGAGATCTCGGCAACGATCCCGACCGGTGACCACGAACAGATAGCCACGTTACCGGGGGTGATCGAGGCCAGCTGGCGACACAATCGTGTCACCCTACTCAGTGCACGGTCGGACGACACTTTACGCGCACTGGTGCAACGAGTGCCCTCGGCGGAATCGATTGAGGTGGCTGGACTGTCGCTCGAGCGCGCGTTCCTCACCCTGACGGCACAGCAGAGAAAGGTGTCGTGATGCTGGGCTACCTCACCCTGGAACTTCGCCGTGCCCTACGCGCGTCAGGCACGCTACTTTTCACTCTGGTTTTCCCGGCGGTGTTCTACGCGCTCGAGAGCCTGCTATTCAGTGATTCAGGCTCTGCGGTTGAGCCTCGACAGATCATGATCGGGATGAGCGTCTGGGGCACCGTGACCGCTGGACTGCTCGTGGGCACTCGTATTGTTGATGAGCGTGCGACCGGGTGGCAACGCGTCCTTCGTCTCACGCCACTGTCTGGGCACGGCTACCTGACGACAAAAGTCATCGTCGGTGTCTTCGTGGGGCTTCCTGCCGTGATTGTCGTGCCTGTCGTGGCGGTTTTGCTCGACGGGGTCGCGCTGACGCCACGTGACTGGGCATTCGCAACGGTGGGCGTGTGGCTCGGTTCGATCCCCTTCGCCGTCTTAGGCGTGACGATCGGGCTTTTCGCCCAGAAAGAGAACGTGCAGACGATCGTCATCGTGTTGATGCTCGCCCTGGCGACGCTCGGAGGACTCTTTCTGCCACTGAACCTGCTACCGGAGGCGTGGACCTCGGTTGCTCAGCTGATGCCGAGCTACTGGCTCGCCGAACTCGGGTTGGCAGGTACAGACCCGGTGCGTGCCGTCCCCGCGATCATCATCCTCACAGCGTGGTTCGGGGTATTGGCCCTGATATCTCTGTGGCGGTATCGCCATGTCGCTGAGAGAATCTAAGGAGGATCGGAGGAGATGATGAAGACACCGTGGGCCGCAGTACTGATTGCTACCGGCTTCATGGTGCTCACCATCCCTTCCTGGGTGTCGCTGTTAAGCGAACCGGAGTATGCGCCGTATAGCACCTTCCTCATTGTTCTTGCCGTTGCCTACGGGATCACGACCATCGCCTCGGCGTTTCTGGTCAACCTCCGCAGGGCACCGGCTCTCCGAATTACGGCCGTAATTCTCGTCGGCTCCCTGGGGTTGATCCTGGTGGTGTTGCTCGGGGCGGGAAGTGCCCCCATTTTCGCGCCAGCGCTCTGTCTGATGCTTGTCCTCTTGCCCCGTGTGCCAGGGATCGTCACGGCCATGGTGAGCCTGCTTGTCCTGGGGGTGGTCAGCTTTGTTGAGGGGGTGGCCCATGAGAACGTTCCGAATTTCGTGATGTTACTCTCGGTAGCTATCGCCACGATGCTCGTCCTGCAACTCGTGAAGGTCAACGAACAACTCGTTGACGCCAAAGATGCGATAGCTGATATGGCCGTGCTTCGAGAACGCGAACGAGTCTCGCGCGACCTGCACGATGTGCTTGGTCGCTCAGCGACCACTATTGCCCTCAAGGCCCGACTGAGTGCTGAGTTGCTCTCGCGTTCCGACCACCGTCGAGCCCTGGCTGAAGTCGAGGACATCAACCGGCTGGCTTTAACCATCTCTCGGGATACTCGAGACGCCGTGCGCAATCTGCGCCAGACGACACTCGAGGCAGAACTCCTTGCATTGGAAGCGACCGCACACGCCGCGGGTATACGGCTTGATATTCACCGTACGGGAATCCCAGAACCTCACGACGAACCTGTCCTGGCCTTGATCATTCGAGAGTCTGTCACCAACGCGGTGCGACATGCGAATGCGAGCCTGATATCCATCACCGTCGAGGCCAGTGGTGTGGAAATCGCCGACGACGGTCACGGCGGGTCTGTGATCGAAGGCGAAGGAATCCGAGGTATGAAAGACCGGCTCTCCGCGTGCGGTGGAACCCTCAGCGTCGACAGTGGGCAGAGCCAGGGGACCGTGGTGACAGCGAGGTTGCCGTGATTCGTATCCTTCTTGCCGATGATCAGCTGATGTTTCGCCGAGCCCTGTCAACCTATATCGAGCTCACAACCAACTTCGAGGTCGTAGCTGAAGCATCCGATGCGGACCAGGCACTGCACTCGATTCGACACACGCAACCCGACGTTGCACTCCTGGACATCCACATGCCGGGAGACGGTCTCATGGTCGCACAAGAGGTGGCCCGATGGGGTGCGAAGACTCGAGTAATGATGTGTACAACATTCGATCGGCCCGGATACGTACTTCGGGCATGGCAGATCTGTTGCGCCGGATTCGTCACCAAGGACAAAGAACCGAGTGCGCTCATCAGCGTGATCCGAAGGGTCGCTGCCGGCGAGCGCGTGTTCGATCCACAGCTTCTCCAAGAGGCTCGGACCTGGGGAGCGAACCCGCTGACAGCCAGAGAGCGAGACGTTCTGCGTGCAAGCGCGGACGGTGTGGCGGTGCGTCAGATCGCCGCTCGTCTCTTCCTGAGCAACGGAACAATACGCAACCATTTGTCGTCGGCGATCGGAAAGACCGGAGCGAGGTCTCGAGCCCAGGCTGTCGAACGGGCCCGTGAACGCGGTTGGCTCTGAGATGGTCGCTGGCCTGTTACTCTCCAGGCCCGACCCTAGCCCGCTCATCAGTTGACTCAGCTGCTCACCAGAGGAGTTCTCCGGAAGAGGTACTGGATGGTAATGTTCATCACATGATCTCCCTCGGGCACATCGATGCTGGAGTGCAACGTGCCGACGAAAACGCCGTCACACCCCGCGTGGATGCCAAACTCTGCGCTGTGCTCAAACGCTTGACTGCACGGCGTGCGGTCCAACACGCCAGTCTCGCTTTGGCCAGTGGAGAGGGAACTCGCTCCTGGGCCGGTGCCTCCGGGCCGGCAGATGAGTCGGGTGCGCCCATGGGCCCGCAGACGCCCTTTTTTATCGCCTCGGTGACCAAAATCTTCATTGCCACACTGTTGTTGCAGGCCACTGAACGGCGGGAAGTAGAGTTGAACGCTCCCCTGACTCACTATCTCCCGGTGGAGGTGACTGAGGGTTTGCATCTCTACCGTGGCAAAGACTACAGCTCCCAGATAACTGTGGGCAATCTGGCCACCCACACCTCTGGGCTCCCCGATTATTTCGAGAAGCGCCGAGACGCCAGGAGCCTCTACGACTACCTAGCCTCCGGAGAGGATATTGGGTGGGACCTCACCCAGGTTCTGACGATGACCAAGGAGCAACAGCACCCACACTTTGCCCCGCAGGATCTCGAGGCCAAACGACAAAAGGCCCGGTACTCCGATACCGGGTTCCAGCTGCTGATTCGTGTGCTGGAGGAGGCCACCGGCCAGAGCTATGCTGACCTGCTCAGGCAACGCATTACCGGGCCGCTGGGCCTGAAGAAAACTCAGCTACCCGGTGCGGTACCCGATGCCCAGTGTGCTCAGCTGAGCAGGAGGGGCCAGTGGGTCCGACTCCCAGAGCTGATCCGCTCCAGCCACGACCTCATCAGCACCCCCGAAGAACTCATCACCTTTCAGCGTGCGCTGCTGGGAGGGGAACTCTTCAACGACCCCGCTACCAGCGGCCTGCTGACTCAGTGGAGAAACCGGCTCCGGAACATTCCCATTCTGAGTTACGGGCTAGGGACGATGTATTTCCGCGAGCTGATCGGTCACTCGGGCGCCACCGGCACCTGGCTTTTCTATTCGCCAAAACGAGACCTTTATCTCGCCGGCACGGTCGATATCACCAGTGGCCAGTCGCTACCCTTCCGATTGTTTCCAACCTTGGTGCGTGCCTGGGGGTAGGTCTCAGGCCATCTGCGCGGTCATCGGGATCCGTCCTCCAGCAATCACCATCTGCACGTGCCGGTCTGAGAGCCGGTGACGCAACCGCACCTGGCGCTCGCCGATGGTTGCGGTCAGCTCTGACCCGTTCTTTAGGGCCTCGTGGAGACCATCGAGCACGAGCACGTCGTCCTGGTTGACGGCATCATGATCGGCCGGATCGGCAAATTCGAGGGGAAGGATCCCGAAATTCGCCAAATTCTGCCAGTGAATCCGGGCGAAGGATTTAGCGATCACGACCCGCAACCCCAGGTAGCGGGGTGCCACGACAGCGTGCTCGCGGGAGGAACCCTGTCCGTAGTTCTCGCCACCGATCACCGCGTGGCCACCCTGTTGCTGTTGGGCCCGCTGCGGATACGTCGCATCAATGCGTTCAAAGCAGAAATCGGAGATCCGGGGGATATTGCTGCGATATGGGAGCACTCGGGAACCGGCGGGCATGATCTCATCGGTGGACACATCATCATCCATCACCAGCAGCACCGGTAGCTCGACAGTGTCCGGCAGGGGGTCGAAGTCTGGCAACGAGGAGATATTCGGTCCTTTGACCAGCTCCACCTCACGGGCCTGATCCTCCGGTAGCGGGGCAAGGAGCATCGCGTCAAAGGTGCTGAAGCTCTCGGGCATCTTAGGGCGCGGATAGCTGATCCCGTGGCTATCGGCTAGCGTGCGGGGATCGGTGATCCGTCCGGTCAGGGCAGCCGCAGCGGCGGTCTCCGGGGAACACAGCCACACCGAGTCTTCTTCGGTCCCCGAACGGCCCGGGAAATTGCGCGGCATGGTGCGCAGTGAATTCCGCCCACTGGCCGGGGCTTGCCCCATGCCGATGCACCCCAGACAACCGGATTGGTGGACCCGCGCTCCCGAGGCGACCAGCGAGCTCAACCATCCGCCGGCCACCAAATCGGCGAGCACCTCGCGGGAGGTGGGGTTGATATCGACCGATACCCGCGGGTGGGTTTGCCGGTCGTGGAGAATCTCGGCGACGACCGCGAAGTCGCGCAACCCGGGGTTGGCAGAGGATCCGACGACCACCTGGTAGACCTCCTCGTCGTCGACCTCGGCTACGGGCACCACATTGCCCGGCGAGGATGGGCGGGCAATGAGTGGCTCCAGACTGGACAGATCGATGTGTTCGGTCACGTCATAGGAGGCATCGTCGTCGGCGACGAGAGGCGTGAAATCTTCCTCACGGCCCACGGCCTGAAGATAAGTGCGGGCGGCATCATCGGCGGGAAACACGCTCGTGGTCGCGCCGAGTTCGGCGCCCATATTGGCAATGACGTGTCGGTCCATCGCCGTCAGACCGGCAAGCCCGGGACCGTGGTACTCGATAATGCGACCGACACCGCCTTTGACGCCGTGCCGGCGCAACATCTCCAGCACCACATCTTTGGCAGACACCCAGTCGGGGAGCTCTCCGGTCAACTCGACTCCCCACACCTCGGGCATGGTGACATACAGTGGCTGACCGGCCATGGCCATGGCGACTTCCAAACCGCCGACGCCAATGGCCAGCATGCCCAGTGCCCCTGCCGCGCACGTATGCGAGTCCGAGCCGATCAGGGTCGTTCCGGGTTTGCCAAAGTGTGCCTGGTGCACCGGATGGGAGACGCCGTTGCCGGCTTTGGAATACCACAGGCCGAAGCGTTGGGCGGCCGATTGCAGAAAAACGTGGTCATCGGGATTCTTCTCATCGGTCTGGAGAAGGTTGTGATCGACATACTGCACCGAGAGATCGGTGCGGATTCGGTCGAGTCCCAAGGCTTCGAGTTCGAGCATCACCATGGTGCCGGTGGCGTCCTGGGTGAGTGTCTGATCGACGGTCATCGCGATCTCATCACCGGGGGTGAGTGTGCCGTCCACGAGGTGGGAGGCGATGAGCTTCTCAGTGACGTTGCGAGCCATGACTATTCCTTCCGCAGGGTGCTCATACCTAGTTAGCTACTTGGTCAGCTATCTAGCCAGAGGGCGCACTTCCGTCTCGGGGCAACGATTCGATTGGCGTCGGGACGGAAGTGCGCCTGCGCCGGATTAAGCTTTCACTCTTGATCCTATCCCGGACGTGACCGGCGGCATAGTGGTGACTCAGCGGTAGCTACGAGACAGCCTGCGACGACAGAAAGGCATGCCATTCCGACACCACGTTGCGTGCCCAGTTGCGCTCACCTCAGGTGATATGTGCACCTGTTCATCACGTATTTACCCAATGGTTCAGGAAAGTATAACCTGATCATTTAGTCTCCCTGTACGGATCGCCGGTACTGGCCGGTAGAACTCACACCTCACGCGATACCTTCAGGAGCAGGAGAGATGTCACAGACCACCGTCGACCGTGGTACAGAGAGAGAAAAAGAGGCTGAGGTACAGTCTGAAGAAAGTCAGCCCAAACGCAGTCCTTTTGAGAGAATGGGGCTGACCGGCACCGCTCTGAGTGTTGCCAACTGGCTGTCAGTCATTGCAGCGATCTACGTGCTGATCACTGCGGTGAACGTCATCGGTTCCGGTTTCAAGATCGCCACCGGAGACCAGGCTGAAGACCTGTTCAGTTTCGCCTCCAACCCCATCGTGGGGCTGATGATCGGTGTGGTAGCCACCGCCCTGACACAGTCCTCGTCAACCACCACTTCGGTGACGGTAGGTATGGTGGCCGGCGGGATGCCACTGGACGTGGCCGTGCCGATCATTATGGGTGCCAACCTGGGGACCACGCTGACCAATACCTTGGTCTCGCTGGGTATGGTCCGCGATAAGGAACAGTTCCGGCGCGGTTTCGCTGCGGCCACCGTCCACGACTTCTTCAACTTGCTCGCCGTGCTGATCTTCCTGCCGTTGGAAATGATTTTCGGCCTGCTGCAGTCGGTCGCCACTGCAGTTGCTGATGCCACCGTCGGCAGTGACGTGACCATCATCAACGCGATCTTCGAAGGTATTGGGGCGGTCGTCTCCGGGGCCACCGAACCACTGGCCAACGGTATTGAATATGTCTTGGGCTTCCTGCCCGAAACCTGGCAGGGGGTCGTGATGATTCTGGTCGCCATCGGATTGATCCTGCTCGTGATCAACTTCATCGGCAAGATGCTGAACATCTTGATGGTGGGTCAAGCCAAGAAGGTCCTGCACACCGCAATCGGCCGTGGACCGGTCACCGGTATCGCATCCGGTACCGTCATCACCGTGATGGTCCAGTCCTCCTCGACCACCACCTCGCTGATGGTGCCTCTGGCCGGTTCCGGTGTCTTTACCCTGAAGCAGATCTACCCCTTCACCCTGGGCGCCAACATTGGTACCACCATTACCGCTCTGGTCTCGGCCTTCGCGTTCGAAGGAGTGGAAGCCCAGGCCGCACTGACCGCGGCCATGGTCCACCTGTCCTTCAACGTCTTTGCGACCTTGGTGATCTACGGTTTGCCCTTCCTACGCAACATTCCGCCGACGGGTGCCACCTGGTTGGCCAACGTAGCCGCCGAGCGCAAGATCTATGCCGTGATCTGGGCAGTGGGCGTTTTCCTGGTGCTGCCGCTGATCCTGATCTTTGCCACCACCGTGTTCTAACCGTTGCCGGATTCTAGGAGCTAAGGACGACTGATGAGCGATAACAACGAGCAAGACTACGATATCGAAACCCGTCTGGAACGTGTCCTGGCCGACACGGAGACTTCTATGGCCCAGTTGCGCGAGGAGCTCCATCGCATCCAGACCGAACGCCGCCAGCACCAAGAAGTGGACCGGCTGGAAGAGCACCTGGCTCATGCGACCGTGCGCTGGTCGAAGATCAAAGAGTTCCTGCAACTCATGGTGGCTGAGTTGCGCGGTGCGCGCCAGGACAACGCCGAGGCCCCCCAGTACGAGACCACGCAGCAGACCGGGGAGGAGAACAAGTAATGCGCAAAGTGCTCGCACTCGGCGCCATGGGCGCTCTGGCCCTGACTGCCTGCGGGGAAGGCGACACCGAAGAGGCCGCTAGCCCGATCGTGGCCCGCGGTTCGACGACGGTTGCTCCGATCACCGAGCTGGTGGCCAATGACGGCGGGTTCGACGTCGACATCACCGCCGAAGGGACCACCACGGGGTTCGACACCTTCTGTACCGGTGATGTCGCGATCAACAACGCTTCTGAAGCCATTCCCGGCGAGGATGCTGAAACCGATTACATCAGCCTGTGTGAAGAAAACGGTGTGGAATTTGTCGAGCTACCCATCGCCTTGGACACCCTGGCGGTGGTGCGCAACTCCGCGAACGACTTTGCCAGCGACCTGACCATGGACGAGCTGCAGGCCATTTGGGAGCCCGGCTCCGAGGTGACCACCTGGTCGGATGTGCGCCAGGAGTGGCCGGATGAAGAGATCGAGCTGGTGGGACGTCCCGCCGGTTCGGGGACCTTCGACTACTTCACCCACCACGTCAACGGTGAAGCCGGCGAGATCCGCGATGATTACCGTAAGACCGATGATCTGGATCAGCTAGCCACCTGGATCTCCCAGGATGACAATGCGCTGGGCTTCATGGGGATCGGTAATTACTTCACCGCCGCCGATGACGAGGTACGTGAGGAGCTGTCCACCGTCAGTATCGAGGGGGTGGACCCCAGCCTGGAGAACGCTCAAAACGGTAGCTACACTCCGCTGACTCGCCCGCTGTTCATCTACGTCAACGTGGACTCGTTGGACAACGATGACAACGTTGACGAGTTCGTGACCCACTACGTCGAGAATGCCTACGATCTGATGCCACGAACCTTCTTCTACCGGTTGAGCGAGGACGACTACGACAACGTGCGGGAGCGGCTGGACTCCCGCACCACCGGTTCCCTTTACGAGGGCGACCCGTTCCGCTCCGAGTCGGTCAGCGACCTGCTGGACTAGTCTTGAGACACCTCCAGATGTGCTGACCCGTTCTGAGGTAGATCGACCTGTCAGACTCGGCCACGGTCTGGTTGAATGTGCTCTATGAGCACTTCAGCACAGACCGTGGCCGATGTTCTGCAGCACGCACCTGTTTGGGACGGACATAACGACCTCGCCATCGCGTTGCGTGCACGATATGGCTACTCCGTGACCGAGGCCGGACTCGCCGAGGGCAATACGAGCCTGCACACCGACATTCCCTCCCTACGGGCCGGCGGGGTAGGTGCCCAGTTCTGGTCGGTCTTCGTCCCCTCGAGTCTGCGTGAACCCGAGGCAGTGACCGCGACTTTAGAACAAATTGACTGCATCTACCGCCTGGTGGACCAGTTCCCCGACGTTTTTGCGATCGCCGACTCCGTCGACGGGGTTCGAGCAGCCTGGCAACAAGGCAAAATCGCATCCCTGCTCGGGATGGAAGGCGGACACTCGATCAACGAATCCTTGGGCGTGCTGCGGATGATGCGCCGGTTGGGGGTCACCTATCTGACCTTGACCCACAACGACAACACCTCTTGGGCGGCCTCGGCAACCGGCGACCCGGTGGATTACGGGCTCACGGAGTTTGGTCGCGATGTGGTAGCGGAAATGAACCGGATCGGGATGCTGGTCGATCTCTCCCATGTTGCCTCACAGACCATGCGCGATGCCTTAGCGGTGAGCACCAAACCGGTGATCTTCTCCCACTCCAGTTGCCAAAGCGTGTATGACCACCCGCGCAATGTCCCCGACGATGTGCTGGGCCAGCTGGCCACCAACGGGGGTATACAGATGGTGACCTTCGTGCCCGGATTTATCACCGCCGATGAGGATCAGGCCGGCATCGACGATGTGGTCGCCCACCTAGAGCACGCCCGCGAGGTCGCAGGTATCGACCACATCGGACTGGGTGGTGACTACGACGGGATCCCCACCGGCCCGAAGGGGCTGGAACGGGTGGACGGCTACCCCCGATTGCTCCAGGCTCTGGTGGATAAAGGCTGGTCACCCTCCGACCTGGCCGCACTGACCAGTGGCAATATTCTTCGGGTTCTCGGTGACGCCCAAGGTCAGTGACCACAGCCGGTTGCTACTTCCACCATGGTCTTTGCAGGCTGCACCGTAGAGACCGTTACGTGCTGGCTTCCGCTGTCGTAGCTTACACACAGTTAACCTGTCGCCGGTTCCAGCCGATCAATCCGATGACGATACCGCCAACAGCGATCGCCAGCAGCACTGCGATGGGGGCCAGTTCAACCTGCTCCACCGGATATTCAGCCAGATGGCCAAAAATATCAAGGTTTGCGAGCGCATCGGGAAGTTCCAGGAGCTGACCGAAGGTGGACATCACTGCGCCAAAACCGACGAAGAACCATCCGACGGCAAGAGCAATTTTCGGTAGCCATCCCAGTAATCCAACGACAACGCCGATCAAGGCCAGGACCGCGGGTGCCTGCACAATACCAGCCAGGAGCAGTTCCCCGAAGTACGTGTCGCCTTCCGTGTCGAGGGAGGCCAAGGCCCCTAGTCCCATACTCACACCGACCACGACCTGGATAAGCAAGACCCCGAGGATCAGCACTCCCAGATGCGCGCCAAGCCAGGCGGTTCGACTCACCGGCGCCGACATCGCGTATTCAGCACGGCCAGAGTTTTCCTCACCGCGCACTTGGTGGAGTCCGCTAACCCCGGCAGCGCCGATGAAGACAGTCATAAACACAGCTATATAAGCCAAGTAACCTCGCAACATGTCCTCTCCGGCAAAGACTTGGGCCATCTCCGGCGGGAGGTCATCGGCAACGTCAACAACCGTCTGAGCGAAACTGCCAAACATCAACGAGGCCAGCAACAGCGCGATGACCCACCCAGTCAACGTGCCCTTGAGGGTGTGAAGAGCTAAGCCCTGCGGGGTACCCAGCAACGGTCGAGCCACCCGGGGTCCCAACCGGGTCGGCACGAGGCTTGCTCCGACGTCACGGGTTGTAGAAAGCCAGTAGCCTAACTGTAGTTCCTCGGGAGGTTGTAAACACTCGAGATAGGTGAAGACCTCCGGTAAAGATGGGGTTTACCACAACCGTCCATCCTGAAAACCGGAGGTCTTCAATGTCCCACCCTAATGCACCCTTGAGGCCTGAAGGTCGCAGACGCCTTGCCGTGCTGATTGTCGAGGATGGTTGGACGATTCGTCGCGCTGCTGAGCGATTCCAAGTCTCACCAGCCACCGCTTCGAAATGGGCGAGACGCTACCGTGCCGGGGAGTCGTTGACGGACCGGTCCTCGCGGCCGCAGACGTCGCCCAACCGGTTATCTCCACGGCGGGAGCGGCGTATCATTGCGTTGCGATTTACTCGGCAGTGGGGCCCGCACCGGATTGGCTACCACCTGGGGATCGCTCGTTCCACTGTGGGTCCGGTGCTGGCCCGCTACAAGATGCCACCACTGGCGTGGTTAGACCAGGCCACCGGGTTGCCGGTGCGGAAACCGGCACCGGTGCGTTATGAGAAGGCCACACCCGGTGAGCTGGTGCATGTGGATATCAAAAAACTGGGCCGCATCCCTGACGGCGGTGGCCACCGCAAACTCGGGGCAGCTGGCCGCAAAAACAACGGCTACGGCAACAAAGGCCGCGGCTATGCCTACCTGCATCACGCGGTGGATGACCACTCCCGGCTGGCATACTCCGAGATCCTAACCGATGAACGCCAAGACACCGCAGCAGCCTTCTGGCAACGTGCCAACGCATTCTTCAGCGAGGCTGGGATCACCGTGCAAGCAGTCATGACCGATAACGGTGCCTGCTACCGGTCACGCCTATTCCGCGACATGCTGGGTGACAAGATCAAACATCGCTTCACCAAGCCCTACCGGCCTCAGACCAATGGCAAGGTCGAACGCTTCAACCGCACTCTGGCCCAGGAGTGGGCTTATGCCGATACCTATTACAGTGACGAAGCCCGCGCCGCGACCTACGCGGACTGGTTGCATTACTATAATCACCACCGCCCCCACACTGGTA
Source organism: Auritidibacter sp. NML100628 (assembly GCF_003185985.1). Lineage (NCBI taxonomy): Bacteria > Bacillati > Actinomycetota > Actinomycetes > Micrococcales > Micrococcaceae > Auritidibacter > Auritidibacter sp. NML100628. The sequence goes on along the minus strand of NZ_QHLP01000006.1, from coordinate 115,951 downwards.
TCGGAGGCTCAACGCCCTCAGATCGCGTTCACAACCTCACGGGGAACTACACCTTAGTCAGAGTCAGCGAATGTCTCATGCATTGCGGGGAGAGTAGATTCCTTTAGCCCGGAGCTTGCGGCCACGCTCCTGGCTGGTTTTCGCTCACTGTAAATGGTATCTTTACAGTATGGAGGTTTTGCGGAGCGCGCTGAAGCACGGCTACAGCACAGCCGACGTACTCCACGCCTACGACAACGCGCTACGCCTCGTGGAATACGAATACCACGGCGATGAACGCCTCTTAGTGATTGGTCCCGACCAGGCAGGAAACCTCATGGAAGTCGTGGCGGTCCCCGCACAGACGCCACTGCGGATCATTCACGCCGATGCTTTACGCCCCAAATTCTATGACTATCTGAGGTGAGAACCATGAGCACCCACATACACACCAATAACGCCACTGGGCTTGAGGATCTTGACCCAGCATTCACCCCTGCCCAAGACGCCACCCACTTCCGCAACATCCGTGCCGCCCGAGCCAACCTCGCACAAGCCGAAGCCGACCTCCGGGAAGCAGTACAGCAAGCACGCAAAGCCGGAGACTCCTGGACCGTCATCGGCGCCGCCCTCGAAACAACCCGCCAAGCCGCCTACCAACGCTTCGGACGCGACTAGCATCGACCCAATTACGGCATGCGGTAAAACTACGGCAATTACCCGGTATTTTTACGGTAATCGCCATTCCAACTGCCCGATTATTTGCCGGCAGCACGGTGGCGCTTTCAAGCGTTGTAAATCGTTTGTCGCGAGACCTGAAATTGCCGTGCGATTTCCGTCTTTTCATGACCAAGCTGCAGCACCACGTGGATTTGCTCCACGTCCTCTTCAGTCAGCTTCGGCTGCCGTACTTACTTACCTTTCGCTTTGGCAATAGCAATCCCTTCAGCTTGACGCTCCCGGATCTTAACGCGTTCAAAATCAGCGATAACAGCTAGAAGTCCCACCTTTCCGGCGTTGTTCCAGTTTGAAGTGTTATAAGGCGAGTTAGCCCGCTTTGAATATCCAAAGTCATCGATTTTAAAATGCTGCTAAGTAGTGACGCACGCTCCTAGAGCCGCAAAACGAAAGGAGTAAAAAGCCGCCAATCGAAAATAACAATCACACCTGAAGATTCAACGGGTCCTTAAATGTTGAAGGTTCCGTAGCATTGACCATGATGGAATTTATAAAACGTTCGACCATCAGGAAAATAAATATGGCCTATACAAAACCCCAATAAGACCCCTACGTGAAAACTGTTTCGACTCAATGGAGGCCGAAGAATGGCTATATACGAAGAAGCTGAATACAGAAACATCTTTGAGGTCCGCACCGAAGTTACCCCGACGGATATGAGTCCTGTGCGAGTCAATCTTCATGTAACCGCTTCCGAGAATCCCTCTGCGTGGGGTTTTCAGATCCCCGAAGGCGGTCCGCTAATTCATTTTCATGTCGCGAAGGATGGGACAGTGGAGCAGTATGTTGATACTCAGTATCGTGCTGGCTCAGACCTTGAAGGAAATCCTGACACTATCTCCATCGAATCACAAGGCGGCGTTGAGGCGCCGAACGAAGAGCCTTGGACAGAACAGCAGGTAACATCGATCACTGCTTTACTTGATTGGATTTTGGCTAATCACGATTCTATCCCGCTGAAACTGGCGGAAGATTCAATACCTGGCGAAAGCTCACATGGCATTTCTTGGCATCGGCTAGGCATTCCTCATGCAGATGGAATTGGTGTTGAGGGCTGGCTGCAGGAAGGTGGTTTACGGTACTCCGAGGACGTAGGAAAGGTGTGTCCAGGGACTGTGAAAATAGAACAGATTCCAGGCATCTATGAGTCGCTGAACTCCGGCGGGGTCCCAGATCCTGACCCCGCCGGAGTTCAGAAGGCGTCTTCAAAACCGATGCCGAGGACCTTTACCCGTCAGGACATAGTTCCCTTGTATGATGATGCGTGTCCGAGCCTGCTTTGATTGGTCTTTACTAGTCCTCATGGACTACTGTGGTGTGCATGACACTTTGATCCTTTTTCCTCCTCGTGTCTGAGGCGTGCGCCCGACGAGGTTCGAAACGTTCAAGGATCTTTTTGTGTCGTATTCACGCACCGTATATTCCCATCTGCTAGTTGAGGGCTTGTCGAAGTCTTTTGCGGATCGCAGAGTCTTCACTGACATTTCGTTTGTTGTCCCGCAAGATGATTGTGTCGGGGTGATCGGCGAAAACGGTGCCGGCAAATCTACCTTGCTTCGCATTATTGCCGGCCATTTATCTGCTGATGCTGGGCAGGTCGAAATTTTCCACCATGACACCGTACAACCAGCTGTCGGATTGTTGTCTCAGCAACCGTCTTTTGCGGCGTCTGGAACAATGGAAGACGTCTTGGAAACCGCCGTCGCTCCCCTACGGGCTGCGGTTTGCGAAGTCGACGACGCCGCCCAAGCTCTTGCTGACCGTCCTCACCAAGAGGCTGCCATGGTGCGGTACACCGAAGCGTTGGACCGTGCGGAACGTTTCGCCGCTTGGGACGTGGACGCGCATGTGAACCGGATGGTCGCAGGATTAGGCCTGGCGGATGTCGAGCTTTTGGCCCCTGTGGGTCAGCTGTCCGGGGGGCAAACTGCACGCCTCGCGTTGGCGAGTTTGTTATTGAGTGCCCCGGACGTGTTGTTGCTAGATGAGGCCAACTCTCAAAGAGGGGGTATCGCTTGTGTGTTGACCGTTCAAGAGTACCAACGGAGCGTTGGAGATGGCGGGCGTCCTCGAATCTTGTGCTCGCACAGCCTCGTGGGAACTATTAGCTTCGGGCGAACCTGTGAGAGTTTCACGCTGGTCGCGCGTGGCGGTGGGTTTCGCCTAGCCAGTGTGCAGGCGTTGACCTTAAGCGCGACATGCTCTATACGTTACGGCTCGGGCCAGATCCAAGCGTGGAGCGGCCTGAGCGGCAACCCGCTCCGGCTTTGCTGCCTCGACACGGCTCGCAGCGCCTTCTGGAATCCTCCGCTGTTGAGCAATGCTATCTGTTCGATGCTCCCGAAGGGAAAGCCTGCGAAACCATTCGCTTCGACGTGGGCGTGAAATCTACGATTTAAGCAAGCAGAGGTCGTCAACAATAGCCTACTAAGTTCCCCCGGCGCGTATGCTGCGTGATACTGGTCAGTTAAGTAAGTTCGCTCGGCATTGTTCCGTGCAGCATCTAAGGCGTTGCGCCGATCGGCTCGGTTGAGATCGACGATGTAGAGCATGGATTCGGGTGGCATTGTGTTCATGATCGCTATCAAACCTCGTGTTGGCTGAGACCAAAGGCCGAGGCAGAGATGGATTAACGTAATCTCTGGCGGGTCGATCAGGTTCACTGTCAGCCCCTCTGCGTCAATGCAGTGAAGCGTCGCCTCGGCATTCAGGTGTCTGGCGGCGGCAATGGCCTGAGGGACGGGATCTATTCCCGTTGTACGGAGGTTGGGATCGAGCCGCCGCGCATAGGCGAGGCCTTCCCCAGTGCCGCACCCAACGTCGAGGAAAGCCTTCGGAGCGCGCCCATACAAGTGCTTAAAAAGCGAGTACACCGTCGCCACCGCTAGTGTACGTAGGTGGCTAGTCTCTCTTTCATCGAATGCAGTGCTGACCGCGCGCTTATCAGAGTCGGTGAACCAGGATTGGGCGCGATTGGCGGCGTCACGGCGGCGGTCCGTGGCGTTCTTTGCATCATCTACCATTTGACCTCACTCGCGACTGGGCGCACGTAGCTATCTCGTGGTTTGGGGTGGACCAGGGCGATAACGAGGTTGTGCGCCAGATGGAAACCGATGGCCGCGCCAACGCCCAGAAAGATAGTAAGGCATACAGCTAGCGCGCCGAATCCAACAGAGTACGGGACTGAACGTGCGCCGTGAAGTCCGAGATGAAGAGCCGCAAAACCTGCAATGCTGACAACAATCGCGATCCAGTACGGCGCGTCGAGCCCATTGTGGACGAGGTGGACGACCGTGACCCGCCAGATGATCTCTTCCGCAACGGCACAGAGAGCAAGGAGGGCCAGGGAGATAGTTCTAGGTGTGGGCCGCCTGATCGTCGGGGTCTTCCCGTAGGCGCGCCAGAGCGCGAGAGGAGCAACGGCGCCGGCCATTAGGCCGAATAGCAATCCGAACGTCAGGATCTGCCCGACGGGGAAGATGCTGAGCTCGAGAAGCGCAAACAGACACAATGCGGCGCCGATGGTGGTGAAGAGATCGTAGGCGTGCTCCGGGCTAATGCGTTTTCGGATTCGCGCCGACCGTCCGACAACGTAGGCGATTGTCGGAGACGCGAGATGTAAGCCAATTCCCGCCGCAGTAGTGAGCGTCGCAGCTACTGGTGGTTCCACGTGCCCATTACGTAAGTGTAGAGCGGGGCATCGTCAACGCCATTCTGTAGTCCTATAACGTCGGACAGCTCATCGTCCACGAAGCCGCCATAGGGGCGACCTGCAAGTCCGAGGGCCGCTGCCGTGAGCGCCATATTCTGGACGACATGTCCAGCTTCGATGAGGATGAAACGTGAGGAGCGTGGCCCGTACTTGAACCGCGAGCGCCAGAAACTGGCCGAGATGATGAATGTTACGGCCGCTCCCGCGACGGCCTCCTCTTGGAGTAGTGTGCGGCCGAGAAATTCCTCGTCGAAGTCCCCGATTCGTGTGAGTCCGTTACGACGCGCGTCGAAATACCATACCCCGTGTTCAAGTCCTTCGACGCGACTACACAGAATATAAAGGTCAAGGGGGTAGAGCGCCCCTCCCGAGGGAACGGATCGCCGGATACCTTCGACGCGCCGTAGCTCTCCGTAGCTGTTCGCGAGGACGGTAGCGATCTGGTCAAGGGTTACGGAATCCCCGGAGAAGCGTTCGGCGCTGATCCGTCGCGAGATGGCCTCGCTCAACGGCATCTCACAGGAGAGGGGAGGAGGTAGCTCCAGCAATGGGAGGTCGTCGAATTTCTTACCGGCCCGTGTCGCGATCTCCTGGAGGATCGGCGATCGTAGCAGGCGGGAGACGCCTGGTGCATCCCACGCCATTGAAGGCCTGTAGATCTTTGTGACTTCGAACCAGTTCTCGGTCGGGTCGTCGTATCGGAGGACCTCGTTACCGTAGACAACATCAACTAGATTGGTTGCATGGCGTTCAAGTTCGGGCATGTGAACCTCTTTGGTCAAGGGAACGGGTGAGGAGCTGGGTTGAGCTCGTCGATGGTGAGGGGGTGATGAACGAGCCCAAGCTCGTAAGGAAGTTCTAGGAGCCTGGAACCGCCCAGGAAGCGGGCGTTGTAGGCAACGTCTATGGGGCGCATTCCAGGTATTACGGTCCTGACTACGGCAGCACCTGCTTCCCGGATGTCCGGGCTCGTCACATCGAAAGTGAGCACTCGGTGTCCGAGTTCCGTCAGCCGATCGACAAGCGCGTTCCAAAGCCTCTGGGGTCCGTCCTCGGGAAAGCGTTGGTGGTTGTCTACATCGGTGCTTTCAGTACTCGAGGTTAGGAAGTCGGCCTCAGCGATGAGCGGAGTACCTGCGTAAAGTCGGATGTGGTCCTCGAACGACTTCACACTCTCGAAGTAGTTGGTGTCGAGGATGGCTCGCCCTTCTCGTTGTTCCGTCTTCATCCAGGTTCGGGTGTACATCGCTTCAGTGACTGCCTTTTCAGCAGCGCGTTCAATGTTTGCTGCCGAAGCAGCACCGAGCGCGAAGGGTGCGAGGCTGGAGTGGCGGCTGCGGATGACTGCCAGGATCGTGGGGATGCCGGTGTAGACAGTCATGTCGACCAAGTAGGGGTCAAGATAGGTCGGTGACACGTATCGCTTGATATAGGAATGCAGCCGATCGCTCGACTCGATTCGAAGCAATGGTAGAGAAATGCGGTTGTACCAGGTAAGCATGAACGCGTCGCGTTCGACGACCTCAAACAGCCCCGACAGAGCGGCCTCGACGGGTGTGATGCCGCAGGCAAGGCCGTTACTCGTTGCGTATCCGATGGCTTCTTCGCCGCGCCAAGGTCCTGCCATGTGAATGAGCTGTGCTGGTGTCCATACACCCTCGCCCGAGACGGCGTCGGTGCCCTTACGCCACCAGAGTGATACATCGTCATCCCACCGGGAGTACGGGAAGTTGGCGTTGGAGTACTGGCAACTCGCGAACAGTTGCCAGTCGTCGGCGTCGATTACGTCTTTGTTGTCTGCGCGTAGCGACGCGGATGTTCCTTTGATCACCTTGTCAGAATCGACGGGAGGGTAGGAAGCGCTGTACCGTTCTACGGTCTCTCCGATGGCTGCAAGTTCTGCGGAGACCGGGTCGGGCGAGCCGCCGCCGTTGTAGGCGTTGGAGGGAACTCCAAACACGACGCCGCTATCGGTACCGTGCGCGCCGATAGAGTGGCCCCAGATGTCGTCGACGTCGCGAAGCTTTCGATACTGACGGCGAACGATTCCGACGATGGGGTCTGCAAGCGGGCTGAGGACTTCCCAGCTTCGGGTGGTGGTGCTCCAGGTGTCGATGGTGGTCATGGCTGCACCTCATCTTGATGGAACCACACCTGCGGGAAGCCAGTATCTGCGACGGGCGAGCAATCGCGGCACCGGGGGACTCTGTACACACGCCGCGTGTCCATCGACACCCCACGATCGTTCACAGTGACGGTGGTGAGTCCGCCCGGCATGCAGCTCGGGGCATAGTCGCGAAGCGTGATGTACTCGAAGGCGAAGTTGGTCACTATGCCCGCCTGGATGATGTCAATTGGCGTCACGACGGTGTGCGAGACTACGGGCTCCAACGGTTGGATCGTCGGGAGCAAGGGACGCATCACGTCGTCGGAGAAGTTGGCCGAGCGACGGGTGTTGAAACATGTCAGGCAAGCCGACTGGTGAGGAACGACGAAGGGGCCGACCCAGGCAGTGTCGCCGTCGTACGGGACTACGGGGAGCCAAGGAGTCCCCGCTTCCAGGGCAAAGCTGTTCGAGGTCGTTAGCAGACCGTCCAAGTGCGTGGAGCCAATCACAAGTCGCAGTGCCGACGGTTGACCCGGTTCGTCCCCCTCGATAGTGCGGACAGAAAGCCCTTGTTTCCGCAGGAGATCGGTGATTAGTTCGGCGAGCTTATTAGTCGGACTGGCGCAGACCTGGACCCAATCGGACTGAATCCGACTATCGATTTCACTCTGGTCGATCTGCTCGCCTGTCCGCAGCGACGCTAGGACTCCCTGCACGTTCATTGGCTCGGTAGAGGTGACGAGCATCTTGGCCTGGACGAGCATTTCAAGGACAGGGAGTAGGTCTTCGGCGGGCGATCCAGTTTGCTGACTAAGGTCGGCAAGGGTGACCTGATCAACGTTGCGTAGCGCGTGCACGAGCGATGCGACGAAAGGCAGTACATTGTCGCCGTCAATTTTGATGACGGACGGCCCGTAGACGGCGACGACAGCGTCTTCCAGTTCTCCGAGAGACACGGTCGGATTAAGCCGAAAGTAGCGCGTCGGTTGGTCCCGCTTTGTCTGTGTAATCATTCTTTAGCTCTCCTTTGGTCGCGTCGGCTCCGGTACGAGCCGGGGAAATCTGGGGTCGTGGCCGAGGATGTCAGCCAGGACGGGTGTTGTCGGTGGCAGTCTGGGGTCGGACACGGCGGCCTGGTACCACACGAGCCAGGCCCCGACTTCGGCCGGTATCCCGTTGGCCAGAAGACTCCTCGAAACAGATTCGGGTGTCTCGCATTCAAGGGATATCTTTGTGTCGAAGGAGTCAGAGAACTCCGCGCAAAGTCGTTCCATCGGCACTCGTTCTGGGCCTGTGATGTCGAACGCCCTTCCCTCGCGCTCCCGTATGGTCGCCGGATCGAGGCGCTGAACGGCTTCCACCAGATCCTCGGTGTGAACCCATGCGGTACCGACTGGGTGGAAGGCGGTGAGCAGCACCTCGGTCGCGGTAGCCCAACCCCAGTACATTTCGAGGGAACGGTCGAGTGGAGCCGTGCGGAAAACTACCGCAGAGCGCAAGTGCTCAAGGAGGCGGTTCTCCAGCTTGCCGACTCGGTCGGTTAGTTCGTGTCGCCGCACGGACAGGATGACAGTGGCTGCATCTGATGCCGCGCGTTCTTCGATTTGATCGAAGCTGGGCGCGTCGACACCCACGATGTCGATGACTTGCGTTGTGACGTGGGCAATCTGGCCAGTTTGCTCTCCGAAGGCCTCGACGAGAGGAGGCCGGGTGCCGATGTAGTTGATCGCCGACATCTTTGATCTCCTAGGCAGACAAGCGATACTCGCGGTCGGTATCGCGTTTGACCAGCAGGACGGTTGTCAGGAAGGTAAGCGCTGTCCACGCCACCCAGCCGACGAGGCCCGCGACTGGAAGCCCGTCGGCAAAGCCTGCCGCCCAGGTCACGATCTCCAGCGCGGAACGCGACGGTAGCGTAAGGGAGATGGCGTTGAGCCAGTCCGGAAAAATCATGGGAGGAAGGAACAACCCTCCCCCGAAAGCCAGGAGAAGCATGAGGACCTGAGCTAGAGCGACTGCGGCCTTTGAACCACTGGAGTATCCGATGATCATTCCGATGAGCATGAAGGGCACTGAGGTCAATATGAGCGAGAAGACAGCACCGATGGCAGGTATTGCCGATAACCGTGCTTCAGTGGTGAATGCTGCCAGTAAGGCCAGTGGAAGAACGGAACCTAGGGCAAGGATCCCTGATGAGATTAGGTACGAGACAATCCGCGCGGTTTCCGTGGTAGGAAGCGATCGGGTATAGGAGCCCCAGGGGCGCTCTCGGGCCTGGGCGACTTCGACGGCGAAGTGGAACAGGGAGTTCGCGAGGATGCCGAATATCGCCAGTGCAAGTACAGCTTGGGTTGCGCTGTCTGGATTCGTCGCGACCTCCCGCTGAGGAATCACAAAAAAGAGAAGTCCCATACATGGCGCGGCGAGGGTCATGAGAATGCTGACGGGAATCCTGACGGCCTCCGTCAGCTGAAACCTTGCCTGAACGAGCGCGAGTGCCAGCGTGGGCTTCAGCGGCCGAATGGTGTCTGTCATTTTGTCTCCGTCAGGTTACGAATGATGTTCTCCAGCGAATCTCGAGTGACCTCGACTTTGTCAAGGGTGCCAAAGTGGCGACGCAGTTCTCCCAATGTCAGATCAACGTTGGTGGTCTTGATCTCGAAAGCCCTTTCTTGGGCGTTCTGGGCGACTCCGCTCTCTAGCCACGAAAGATCTTCGGGCATACTCGCTTGTACAGTTATCGTGACCGTCTGGCTGCTGTCGCGTATGTCATTGACTGATCCGTCGGAAATGATCTGACCCTGGTGTAGAACGACGATGCGCTCGGAGAGCTGCTCGATATCTTCCATGTAATGCGAGGTCGTAACTACGCTGGTGCCCCTGTAAGTCTTGGCCCGGATGATCTGCCACAGACGTTCGCGAGCTTCGGAATCTAAGCCGGTCGTTGGTTCGTCAAGGAGAACGAGGCGGGGATTTCCTGCGAACGCGAGGCAGGCGCCGACAAGGCGCTTCTGGCCGCCGGAGAGGCCGCCGACCTGCTTGCGGGCAAGTGTCCCGAGGTCGAAGTCGCGGATGAGATCTGCCGTAGGGACCGGGTCGTGGTAGTGGGCTCTCACGTATCTGATGACTTCATCGACGCGTGCGGTATCTGGCAGGCTCAGGGCCTGCGGCGCGACGCCCAACTCTGTCCGGAAGCGTGCCTTGGTCGGGGGGCCTCCGAAGAGCGCGACCCTGCCGCTGGTGGGGCGACGGAGACCCTGGATGATGCTGAGAAGTGTTGTCTTGCCCGCGCCGTTACGCCCGACGAGACCGATGGACTCACCGGTGCCAACCCGCATCGAGACCTCATCTAGGACCGTCCTAGTTCCGTATGTCTTCGAAACCAACGCACAGTCAACGAGAGTCGAAGTAGTCATGCCTCGAACCTATAGGGCCACCGTGCGATACCGCAAGCCCCGTAAGGCAAGGCACCCTGTGGTGCAAAGCGACGGGCCGGTCTGGTAGCTCGAGTGGAGGTCCGTTCACTAGCTACGAGCCCTGCGATGCAAGGTGGCTGGCTTGACAGGCTGGGCTGGGTCGGAGAGACTCTCGATGAGAGGGTCGCCCGACCTCTCATCCGCCTGATCAGAGAGTGAGGTTCGCTATGGAACTCGGCAAGGTTCCCGCTGCGGCGTCCATGACAGTCACGTTCTTCGGAGAGGGCCAGCACCTCTTCGAGCCCATGGCGGCGCGCTGCACCACCACCACGATCATCTCCAGCTCTTCGTCCTGCTGGTAGATTTGATCGCAAAAGACGGGACCTTGGGAGTCTCCAACCGGAGACTCCCAAGGTCCCGTCGGTGGTGCGATGGGAGGCGAGCTCGGTGATCGAAGAACAGCCAACAGAGGCCTCATCAGTGCTGCGTCGCGCTGCCGAAGTCGAGAGGCGTGCCCGCGAGGCGGTCTCAATCAACGAACCACTACTTTTCCTGGTGTGGGGTGCTGTCTACCTTCTTGGATACGGGGCGTTGTATTTCAATGTGCGCTGGGCTGATGGCAGTCCACCTGTTGTTGGGGCTGTTCTCTTCGGGGCAATGGGCGCCTTCGGGTTTATCTTCACTTTTACTGAAATTCGGAAGCGGTTTCGTGGGCTGCGAGGTGAAACCTACGAGACGGTAGGTAGGATGATCCGACTCTGGGGAGTTCTCGTTGTCGCCTGGATTGTGCTCTTGACCCTGGCGATCACTCAATACAGGGGCAGAGAGAATGCAATGGCCGAGATCGGTGCGGTATCAGGCGCGACAGCGACGTTGCTTGTCGGGGTGATGTATCTGCTGATCGCTAGTAACTTCCCGGTTTGGCAGACTGGGCTGGGTCTCGCTCTCGTGTCGGTAGGCGCCGCAGGGCTCGTTATCCCTCCGGAGCACTCGCCTCTTTTCGTTGCTGTTGGGGCGGGGGGCAGTTTCTTTTTGGCGGCAGCCAACAGTGCCGCTCGGCGGCGCCTCGATCGCATAGATCTAGGAACTCGTGGTCATGCCTGAACTAGCGGTGAACGAAGTCCTTCATGCTCCAGTGCGACTCAATATCATGGCCGCTCTAGCGAGCATCGGGCCGGGAGATAGGATCTCGTACAGTCGCCTCCAAGAGGTCCTTGAAGTGACGTCCGGAAACCTCACGTCGCATCTACGGAAGCTCGAAGAGGCCGGATACATTCATCAGGAGAAGCGCTTTGTGAAACGCTCCCCTGTCACGGAGGTCAGACTATCTAAGCGGGGCCTTCGTGAGTTCGATAGTTACATTGAGCAGCTGCGGGGTTTCCTGGATGGCGTCGATGAGTGCAGGACACAAACATCGGGGCATCCTCATGATGCAAGGACACGTTAGTGCGGAAGTTGACATGTTCGCCTTAGGGCTGCCGGTGGGTGAACTCCGCAAGGTAAGGCATGTGCCGTGAAGTTTCTTAAGGGGAACTAGATTTGGCTTTCGTTGCTGCGTCGACTGTGTGCTGACGCTGCTGGCCACCGCTACGGCGATTTCGGTGATGCGGCGCGTATGCCACTAAGCCGGTCACGTTTCGCAGGGCCGCTGCGATATCTATAAGTGACTATTGTGCGGGGCGTAGTGTTTGGCCAATCGGCACACTTGGGGAAATTGCCTGTTTCATAGAGACCGTGCGCCGTTCCGCCCCAGCGGAGTGTTCTTCTTGTGGGGTCCTACTTGTCGGGCCGTCGCTGGACATCTCATAGGCCGTGCCCTGGCCTTTCGTGATCTGGACCGCTGGTGAGACGGGACTCGTGGATGAACGAGTCACGGAGCTGCTTCTCCCTCTCTGTCGCTTGTTGCCGGGGGTGCTCCTGCTCGGCCTGTTTTGCCTCGATCCGACGCGCGGCCTCGTTGACCGGAAGGGTGCGTAGTTCATCGGCCTCAGCACGGATCGCCGTGGCTCGGGCACGAGCGTCTTCAGCTTTGCGGTGGGGGTTGAGCATGAGGGCACCTGCTCGGTCATGGCGGACACGCTCAGCCCCATACTCACTGACCAACAGCGCCAGGTGCTCCTGTTCATGGGTCTTCTGCATAGCCTCACGTTCACCTCGGGCCGCTTCGAGGTTCTGCACGGTCTCGGTCACGCGGGGGTCGGTCTCAGCGCGTGCCGTGGCGACGGTGCGCGCCCATTCCGGGAGATGATCAGCGCTGCTCGGGGGGATGCCCCATTCGCGGCTGACCCGACCACGCAGTACTTGAGCCTGTTCAGTTGCGGCCTTCTGCTCGGCACGGGCCTTGCGCCTGCCGAACCTGCCCACAGTCGAGAGCCGGGCGCGCGCAGCGGCCTCGGCCTCAACAGCGGCGAGGTAGGCGGCACCATCGTGTCTAGCCTGGATGGTGAACGGCTGAATGACCTCGGCGCGTATCCGCTGGGCAGCTTCCTCGGCCTTGCGGAGCACAGCGGCGCTCTGTTCGTCCTCTGTCCGGTGTGCAGCACGTTGGGTATCAAGGCGTGCGGCGATCTGCTCCCACCGTTGTGCCTGCCGTTCTGCGCGTTTGGCCGCGTGGTCGAGCCGGGCGAGTTCCTGGGTGACCCTTTGTATGGGGCCGTCTTTGACGAGTCCGCGCACCGCTTCTTGTGCGGTACGGGTGGCGTGGTCGAGGCCCCCGTCGGCGGGGTCGCGTTCCATCGCTTCGATGAACTGAGCCCGCGCATCTGCGAGGTCTTCGGCGACGATGTGGAGGTGGTTGGTCTGGCGGCCTCTGGTCATGCTCACGTAGACCCCTGCCGCGCTGGTGGCCTCCGAGAGTATCGTGTGGGAACCGTTCACGGTGGTGCCTTGGACGCCGTAGGCGGTCGCGGCATAGGACAGGTGCGCGTGCTCACCTACATACTCAGGCGGCAGGGAGACAGTCCGGGGGGTCTTACGCCCGCTTCCGGCTTCGCGGGCGTAGACGGTGCCGTCGTCCGCGACGTGCTGGACGATCCACTGCTGCCGGTTCGCCACCCCCAAGCCGGTGTCGTTGCGGCGGGTCTGGATGAGGTCACCGGCTCCGATGGGCAGCCCGTCACTGCCGGTGGCGGTGACCGTGTCCTCAACCTCACCGCGTTCGACTTTGCCGGTGCGGATGCGCTCGTTCAGCTCCGCTGCTTCATCATTGGTTGCTACGGTGATTGCCTCGCCGTCCTGAGCATGACTGGTGATGTGCTCCCGGGCGGTCTCGTCGTCGGCGTACAGGGTTACCAGTCCCATTGCGGTGAGCCGGTCGAACACGTCGCCGGGGTCGTCACGGTCTCGCATAGCCAGGGTCAGTGCCGCGTACTCAGCATCCGAGAACCTATGCAGCTCGGTCATGTCGTAGGTGCGGCCTGTGATCTGTGCGGCCATCTCCAGCACCCCGCCCCTGCCTACGGCCGGGAGTTGTGCACGGTCACCGACGAACGCGACTGACGCCCCCGCTTCGGCGGTGATGGTGAGTAGGGCGTGGGCGGTGTCTTGGTCGAGCATCCCGGCCTCGTCCACAATCACCCGCTCACCGCGCGACAGCACCGCGTCCTGGGGCGGCCCGGTGTAGGTACCGCCGGTCTCAGGGTCAGTCTCACCAGGGGTCAGGCGCGTCCATACGCCATCAGAGTTCCACCGCCACCCATGGGCATGCACCAGAGCGGCAACACTGGTAGCAGACACCCCAAGTTCCTCCTGGGCGACCTGCGCGGCCCGCAACGTGGGCGAAACCACCCGCGAGGCTCTATCTTGTTCGGCGGCGACTTGGATTGCGGCACCGAGCATCGTGGTCTTGCCCGCCCCGGCTGCGCCTTCGACGACCACCAACGGATCAGACGAGGCCACCGCAGCCGCCGCGACGCGCTGCCCCTCATCCAACCCGGCAGCTTGGGCGGCTTCGGCCACGTCCGGGTGCTCCGGCTCCCGCTCCGGGGTTGCGGTGGTGAGTTGGTCGCGTAGTGCGGTCTCAGCAGTCACCACGCTCAGACTGGTCAGATGGGCCACATGTCCCGGTGCCGGTGCCTCCGGTGGCAGCACAGAGAAGCAATCCGAGTCCGCCAGGTCGGTGGTCAGGGCGATGAACTCCCTCAACTCTGCTGGTGTTGCGTGGATGCCGTGTTCGGTGGTGATCCTAGTGACCTGCTCCTGAACGGTATGCCGCGTCCACGCGGAAGCACTCGCGGCGCAACGGTCCAGTGCACGGCTGGCGACCTGCTGCACCGACAGCTCGTCCAACCGCACCGGGGGTTGCACCGCCTGACGTTCGAGACCCTCGGGGTGGTATCCGCCCTCGCGGAGTTCCTGTACCCACCACTGCTCGTCCTTGAGGTCCGCCGGTTTCTTCCCCGGGCGCTGGTGACTCCAGGCGATGGTCTGCAACCGCGCCGACATCACCGGACCGAGTTCTTCCCCGGGATGTGCGGCCTCCCATTCGGCTTCGAGCCGGTCAAGGTTGCGCTTGATCTGCGCTGACCGCTTCGACATGACCGTGTTGAAGGGCTGCAACTCCGTCACCTCACCCGACACGGGGTCCAGGGTCAGCCCGTGCTCCGCGAGGGTTTCGGCGAGCTGCGGGTGTGCGGCGATCACCGCCGTGCCCATCGCGCGGATCGCGCCCTGCTGCTTGAACAACGCCGCCGTGTCGAGCGCCCGCCACTTCCCAGCCGCCCAGACTCTCGTGCCGATCTGCATATGGATATGCCGATGCGGATCACCAGCACGAGAAGTCTTATGCCCAATACCCACCACCTGCATCCGCTCAACAGGTATGACCTCCCGCGCATCCCTCGGCCCCACCCGGGTCACCGAGTGCCGGGCAAGCCAGCGACGAATCTCCGCCAGCGCGTCCTGCTGCGCAGCATCCAGGGCTTCAGATACTTCGGGGTGCAGGGCAGCGGCGACCGACAGGCTCTTCGGGGCGTTGATCGTCATCTCCGCGAACAACGGCGACCCCCGCTGACCCTCACCCGGACCACGCGGTCTACCCATCTGCTCACCGGTGATCGGCTCTCTCCAGTCCACCCACCCCTCATACTCAACCGCCGACAGGAGACGACTGGCGGCGACCTCCCCATTGGTGTCGAGCACCGCGTACTCGGCCACGGCATCGTCCGCCCCGAGGTAGTACTCATCCGCCCCGGAACGGTCAGCCTCAACATACCGGCGCGCGGCAGCACCGTTGCCGCGAAACAGGATCACCCCACCCTTCACCCCGGTCACCGCCTCCCCGACAAGTGGGCCTCTTGTCAGGGAGGTGCACACCACGGCCCCGCCGTGGCATACGTGCATCAATGAATCAATGAGCCTGGGCGGGATCGGCGGAAACTCAAGGAACTTGGGTGGGGCGTCTTAGGGATGCGCTGATTTATTGGGTAGCGCGGCCTGCCTGACGGCTCGCCCTGGGGTGGTGTTGGGATCATGGGGTATGGCCAGCGATCAGCTCTCTTTCACGGATATCGAGTACGGCAGGCGGCGGCGGGTCTCCAAGCGTGAGCAGTTCTTGGAGACGATGGATGCCACGATCCCGTGGAAGACCTGGGTGGGGCTGATCGAGCCGCACTACTACGCCGATACCCCGGGCAAGCGGGGCCGGAAGGCCAAGCCGATCGAGACGATGCTGCGCATGTACCTCCTCCAGGGGTGGTTCTCCCTCTCCGATGAGGGCGTGGAGGACGCGATCTATGACTCCTATGCGATGCGCAAGTTCATGGGCCTGGACTTCGCTGTTGAGGATGTCCCGGATGCGACCACGCTGTTGCACTTCCGCCACCTCCTCGAAGAACACGATCTGGGGGCGGCGTTGCTGGCGGCGCAGAACGAGATCTTCGAGACCGAGGGCTGGATCATGCGCGGAGGCTCGATCATCGATGCCACCCTCATCGCCGCACCGTCATCGACGAAGAACGCCACCGGCAAGCGGGATCCGCAGATGCACCAGGTCAAAAAGGGCAACCAGTGGTACTTCGGGATGAAAGCCCACATCGCCACCTGCGCCGCCACCGGCTATGTCCACACCATCACCGCCACCGCGGCGAACGTCCATGACCTGGATCAGGCCGCGAACCTGGTCCGGGATGATGACGAGGTCGTCTATGTCGATGCCGGCTACCAAGGAGCCGCCAAACGCCCTGAGATCGCCGGCGATGAGCGGCTATCGAAGATCTCCTGGCGCATCGCCGCCAAGAAGGGCGTGCTCAAGACCATGGCCGGCCCGGACCGGGCCGAGCAGTCCCGTCAGGCCGCGATCCGGGCCAAGGTCGAACACCCCTTCTTGATCATCAAACGTGACTTCGGCTTCACCAAGACCCGCTACCGCGGCATCGCGAAGAACCTCAACCACCTGGCAGTGCTCTTCGCCTCAGCCAACTGGTTGATGAGAGCCCGCGCCGTCGCCCTGACTCCAGCGGCGGCATAGCGCCAGCCTGCCCGAAAACGCCCCCACAGCCCCGAAAGCAGGGGCCAGGGGCCAACATCGGAGGACGCTACGCGCCCCTCAGAGCCAGATCAGACCTCCGCGGGCCAGCAATGGCCCATAGATCAGCGCATCCTTAGGGCATCGTGGACGGTTCTGTTCCAGGCGATGATGGTGACCTAGTCGCAGGTGGTTTGGGCGGGATGCCCGAGGCGGTCGCGGGTGTTGAGGACCTGCTGGATGTGGGTGAGCTGCTCCTCAACGCTGTAGGTGATGGTCAGTACAGTGCGTTCCGGGTTGTCAGGGCAGCGTGGTCGATGCGGGCGGGGACTTCTGGAGCGATGGCACTGATTTCAGCGAAGGGCTCCCCGTGTTTGAACACCCCGAGACCGCGTAGCCAGATACTTCCGCCAGCACGCCCGTATGCCACCTTCGGAGTGCAGACAGCAGGTTGCCAAGAGGTTACGTTGGTCCTGCCCGAGGTGTCAGCGGCAGATCCTCACGCCGCAGGGCAGGGACGGAGCACGTCGGGAGTGAAGGTGCTGGTGGGACGGTCCCGCCACCGTGGCAGGACCGTCCAGGAACCCTGAACTGAGGTCGAGTTGAGCCGGTTCACGGGGGTGGAAAATGTGCACCCCCGTCGTGACCTGGGACGATGTGATTTCTGACCTCTGAGGATGCCTTCCGCCATGGTCGGCCCGGCTGGCTGCTGCTGACTGTGCTGGGGTCGTGGTGGTGGAAAATGTCCCTCACCATCGACGGGGCCGGAAAATGTCTGTACCCGTCAGCAGCCTCCGTGGTCCCGGCGAATCGCCGGGACCGTTCCCGCCAGGGACGATGCCTACCAGGGGTCGCGGTACCGCCGACTCGACGGGAGCACCTGACTGACCGTGTGGCCAGCTGTCTGGCTCTGCGCTGATGCTGTTATCAACGGGAACGCAATATATGCAGCTCCGTCCATCCCCGTGGAGGGGTGGATGCCACCAGTGTAACTCACCTGGGCACAACATCTAGGGTCGGTGGCGCATTTCGGTCCCTCATGTTGTGTCTGCCCAGGTGTGCTGGGTGCACCTGGAAGGTATGAGCACCACCAGTCGCACGGAGTCTCCGGCCACCCTCACCCCAGTCGGGGAGCAGGGCGTCAGTGCTGAGGAACAAGCCGTGATCGAGACGGTCGCTGCGCAGACAGCCGCTCGGTTGGGACCGTTGATTGATGAGCACCTGCGCCTGGTCCGCCACGTCCTCGACAACCACCAGCAGCAGCGGCAGCGTCGGGGCTAGTAGCGGAGGTTGATGATCACTCGGGTGGGGTCGAAGAAGTTCCAGCCCTTGGTTGCCGAGGTCACCCGCACATCCAACACGGCCTTGATGATCCGGCGCTTCTCCCGGACCGGCAGCGACTGCCAGGAAGCGCGCACGTCCTCACCGGAGAGCAGCTGGCGCAGCCCCGGGTCGGTCACTGGTGGGATCATTGCCTTCCTCGCGGCGTCGATCTGTGGGCGCAGCGTCTGTTCGATGCGAGTCAGCACCTCTAGGGGCAGCTCGCCTGCGGCGTAGCGGTCTGAGGCGTCATCCAGCCGGGCTTGCAACTCGGCTAGTTCCTGCTGGGCGGCTTCCATCCGCTGTGTCCAACTGGCCTCACCGTCAGCGGTATCACCAGTAAGCCGAGCGAGGGTCTCCGGGGTGGTGAGAAGGTTCAGCAGGGTTTCTTCGACCAGCGCATCAGCCGGTGCTTGGACGATGACGACCTTGTAGCAGCCGGGATACTTGCACGTATACCGGCGGCTCGGGGCAGGGGTCCCCGGGTCGCCGTAGCGTTGGACGCTGCGCTTCAACGTCCTCCCGCAGTAATGACACTTCGCGATATGCGACAGCAACGATTTCGGTTGATTCTGGCCGAAGTGCACCCGCCGTCCGGGGTCGTTGAGGATGCTCTGTATCCGTTGGAAGTCCTCCCAACTGATCAACGGCTCCCAGGCCGCGTCCCCGATCACTTCGCCTCGGTAGACCCGCTTGCCCGCGATTGTCGGGTTCTTCAGCAACTGGCGCACTGTCGATGGAACCCACCCGGCGGTGTTCTCCTTCCGTGGCCCTTGCGGCAACGGCTCCCCGGCCTTCTCCAAGCCCATGGCGATCGAGTTCAACGACGCACCAGCCAACACCTGCTCGGCGATATCGCGGACAATCTGGCCCGTGTGCGGGTCAGGCTCCTGGCGAATCAGCTCCCGGGTCTTCTCGTCATACACCCGCCGGTAGCCATAAGGCAGGCGCCCGTGGGGCTTGCCCTTCTGCGCCCGCAACCGCGAGGTCCGCAGCTGGCGTTCCCGCATCGTGTTCGCATCCGCTTCAGCGCGCAGGAACTCAAAGCCCATCATGAACGCATCATCAGAACGGTCCAGGTCATAGACCCGCCCATGAGTCATGTACAGCACCCCGTACTGCTGAAACGCCGCCCGAAGCTGGACGTAGATCGCCAGATCGCGACCCGCCCGAGAGGGCTCCCAGGAGACCAGCGCCCCGTACTTGCCCGAGCGGATCAGCTCTAAGGCTTCCTCCCAGCCCTCACGCTCCCGTGTGCGCCACTGCGAAGCCGACCGATCGGCGTCCTTGATGACGTGCGCGACGCTCCATCCCTGCTGCGCGCACCAGGTGCGGCAGTCCTCGATCTGATCCCCGATCGAACGCTCCCGCTTGGTCCGATCCTTCGAAGCCCGCCCGTAGACGATCGCCTCCACCGGACCCCGGCTGATGCCATCGTGTCGCTCCGCTGCTGTGGTGGTTGTCCTGGTCTCCATGACAGATAGGTGCTCCCATGCTCCCTACCCCCTCTCCGAGAGCTCGACGAACCCACCAACCATCTGGATGATGACGGAGTGGATTTCCTCAGCGGTTTGGTGTCCAACTGGCGAGGACCTGTGCTGATTGCCAGCCACGACCGGGCCTTTCTGGATCACACGGTACGGTCGCTGATCGATTTAGATCCTGCCCCACAACCGCATCAACTTAACGAGGCCGAGGATCAGCTCACGACCAGGGGGATCACCCGATTTACGGGCACATACTCTGACTACATCCAGCATCGACGTGACGCTCGACGGCGCTGGCAAAACCAATACGACCAAGAACAAGCCCAGCTAAAACGGCTCCGAGCGGCAGTGGACCAAAATCAAGTCGTCGGCCACGAGGATTGGAAACCCCGCACCGAAATTCGGATGGCCCAGAAATACTATGCCGATCGCAACGCCAAAGTCGTGGCCCGTCGAGTCAATGACGCCCGATCCAGGTTACGAGAGTTAGAACAGCGTCAGATCGTGAAACCTCCACGCGACCTGTCCTTCCAGGGTCTCGGCGCCGCTTACACCACCGGGCCACACTATGCCCCTGACGAGGAGCTTATCCGGGCAACGCAGGTGGCAAGTACACACCGGCTGGCCCCGACCTCGCTGGCGATTACCGCGAATGACCGGTTGCTGATTACCGGCCCTAACGGGGTCGGGAAATCCACGCTGCTTGCCATCATGGCTGGTCAGCTAGCACCGGATCACGGCACCATCATGCGAAAACCCGGTCTGGCCGTCGGCCTGCTCACGCAGGAAAGCGACTTCTCAGCATTTGCTGGTCAGACCGTCCAAGCGGTCTACGAACAATCCGTTGGATCAACCGTCGCAGGAGCAACCCCTTTAGCAACGTTTGGGCTGTTGCATCCCCGCGACCACACCCGCTCGATCGACAGTCTCAGCATCGGACAACACCGCCGTCTGGCCCTGGCCATCATTCTGGCCGACCCACCCGAGGTGCTCATGCTTGATGAGCCAACGAACCACTTCTCGCTGCCGCTGGTCACCGAGCTCGAAGCATCCATAGAACACTACCCCGGAGCAGTCATTGTCGTGTCGCACGATCGATGGCTCCGCAATCACTGGAACGGCAGAACACAACACCTCACCAACCCGGATGCGTCGGAGAGCTAGTGTTTCGAGAAGCTCACGGCACAGAATTTTCAAAGACGGTCGCTTCATGCTCCGATGCCGAGAACCTTTTTCCCGTCGAGACGGAGTTCCCCTGTCGGGGAGACGTGGCGGTAGAGGGTTTGGCGGGTGACACCGAGTTCTTTGCACAACTCACCGATCTTGGTACCTGGCTGACCCATGGACGCCATGGCGAGCAGGACTTTGGCTGGGGTCATTTTGTAGGGTCGTCCATCTTTGCGGCCACGTCCCCGCGCTGACGCCAGTCCGGCCTTGGTGCGTTCGGAAATCAGTTCGCGTTCAAACTCAGCCAGAGCAGCAAAGATTCCAAAGACCAGCTTGCCGGAAGCGGACGGTAGCGTACGACACTACTGATCATCCAGGTTTCAGAACCCGTCAGGGGGGTGTCAGATGGGTTGTGTATGGGGGCCTGTCTGAAAGGATCTGTAGATGAGTGAAATTCATGAGCGTTGTGAGCGGCTGTCTGGTGCTGATGTTGTTGCTGAGTTGAAGGCCAGCGGAGCTCTGGATGGGTTGTTCGCTCGGATCGATGCCGGTGAGATTGAGTTGACTGGTGATGGCGGGATGATCCCGGTGTTGATTCGTGAGGCTTTGGAACGTGGCCTGCAGGCGGAGATGACTTCGCATTTGGGCTACGAGGCCGGGGACCGGGCGGGTAAGGCGGTCACAGGCAAGCCGGTGAACGCCCGGAATGGTTCGTATACCAAGACCGTGGCCAGTCAGGTCGGAGATATCGATATCAGTGTGCCCAGGGATCGGGCGGATTCGTTCGATCCGGTCCTGGTGCCGAAGGACTCCAGGAAGCTGGGCGGGCTTGATGAGATGATCGTCAGCTTGTATGCCGGTGGGATGACGATCCGGGATATCCAGCATCACCTGGCGTCGACGATCGGCACTGAGCTGTCTCATGAGACGATCGCGAACATCACTGATGCGGTGCTGGATGCGGTCATGGAGTGGCAGAACCGGGCCTTGGAGGAGTTCTATCCGGTCATCTACCTTGATGCGATCCGGGTGAAAGTCCGCGACAACGGTCAGGTGCGGCCGAAGGCTGCCCACATCGCTGTCGGTGTCGATATGGACGGTGTCAAGCATGTGCTGGGCATCTGGGTCCAAAACACTGAAGGCGCCTCGTTCTGGGCGCACGTGTGCGCCGAGCTTGCCAATCGTGGGGTCAAGGACGTGCTCATCGTCTGCTGTGACGGGCTGACCGGCCTGCCAGAAGCGATCGAGGCGACCTGGCCGGACTCGATGGTCCAGACCTGCGTGGTGCACCTGATCAGGGCAGCGAACCGATTCGTCGCCTACCGGGACCGTAAAGCCGTGTCCAAGGCGCTCAAAGCGATCTACACCGCCGCCAACGAAGACACTGCCCAGACAGCGTTAGACGAGTTCGCAGCCTCTGAACTGGGGCAGAAATACCCCTCAGCGGTCGCGACCTGGACCAACGCCTGGGACCGGTTCACTCCGTTCCTAGCGTTCCCGCCAGCCCTTAGACGGGTGATCTACACGACGAATGCGATCGAGTCGCTGAACTATCAGCTGCGCAAGATCACGAAGAACCGGTCCCAGTTCCCCACCGATGAGGCCGTCGTGAAACTGTTCTGGCTAGCGATCTGCAACATCGAGGACAAACGAGCCCGTGAACGCGCCAAAGAACGCGGCAAACCCGCCCACCAGCGCAAAGCCGCCGGACGGCTCATCGAGGGCCAGCAGACCACGAACTGGAAACAAGCCCTGGCCCAGCTCGCTGTGGCCTTCCCCGACCGCATGGAACCCTACCTGTGAAAACCGTCCCATACACACTCAAGTTGACAAGCCCCATGGTGTCGCTAGCCCCGTCAAACACCGGCGACCCGACCAGATGCCGGCCCATTGGCTGCTACATCGCAGCCAACCACCTTGCCCGTCGCTACCGGGAGGACCGATGACCAAGAAAAACATGACCCCAGACGAAGAACACGCCTACTACGCCAACCCAGACAACCAGACACCCCAAGGGCCACCAGTTCGCCGTCGCGCCAAGCTCAGCGAACCAGTACCCGTATGCCTTCCAGAAGACACCCTCACCGAGGTCCGCAACCGCGCCGCCGACGACCGATCCGTCTCCAACTGGATCCGCCGAGCCATCGAGCACGAACTCACACGCCAAGCCAGCGAGATCCAGTGAGCGAGGCTCGTAACCTCACTCGATCATACCCCGGTGAGAGGAGATAACGGTGAAGAGGATGAGCATGCAACCTGTACATCCCGTTACATTGACGACTGGGGGCACACGATCATGCCTAAGAACCGGACCGGCCTACCTTTCATCCTGCCGGATTCCAGGTGTACTTATAAGCTAACGGGGCGATGTACGGCCTCTGGCACTTTCCGAGATAGCGTTTGTACTCAAAGTCGGACCCCGCAACGTGCCGGCGGCGCGGCGAGACTGAAAAACGATAGCGACGTCGTCGATTGGCCAAGACCGGAGTGACGAGTAATCTACCGGTCGGAGTGACCACGTATCGATAGCCACGTATTGATCGTGCGCGGTCGACATCGGTGGGAAGGGCCCCCGCCGTGGCATGTCGGTCAGGCTAGGAAATAAGCCGCAGAATGCACATTCACGACTCAGGATCATAGCTATCGTAGCGTCGCACCGTTGCCTCTAATACTGGCTCTCAATAAGCCTTGTTGACAGCCTCCACACGGGGTTTCTAATGTGTAATTTATGTCACAGTCACGTGCGGTGTTGACGATTCTCGTCCCCTCCGACCGGGAACATCCCAGCCCGGTCCCTGCCGGTCTGGAAAGGATCGAAGACCGAGCCGAGGTTCGGTTGTCCACTGCCGAGCAACTGCCCGAAAAACTCCCCGGAGCCCACGGACTGTTGTTGTGGGATTTCTTCTCCGATGCGCTCCAAAATGCCTGGCATACCACCGAGCACCTGCAATGGATCCATGTCGCCGCGGCCGGTGTGGACACGCTCCTCTTTGACGAACTACGTGACTCCGAAGTGACCGTCACCAACGCCCAAGGCATCTTTGACCGGCCTATTGCCGAATGGGTGCTCGGCGCGATTCTCGCTGAGGCCAAGGACTTTGCCGACAATTACCGGCTGAAAACCACCAAGTCGTGGAAGCATCGGGAAACCACACGGGTCGCAGGCGCCAAGGCCCTGGTGATCGGCACCGGCGCGATCGGACGAGAGATCGCCCGAATGTTGCGCGCCGCCGGACTGAACGTCACCGGTGCGGGTCGACGCGCTCGCGACCACGATGAGGACTTCGGCGAGGTGGTGCTTTCAGAAGATCTCATCGGCCACGTCGGAGAGTTCGACGTGATGATCAATGCGGCACCACTGACCCCGGCCACCACCGGGCTCATCGACGCCGAGGTGCTCGCCGCGGTCAAACCAGGGGCTCATGTGATCAATATCGGTCGCGGGCCCAGTGTGGATGAACCGGCACTCATCACAGCACTGCGTGACGGTCCCTTAGGTTTTGCCTCACTGGATGTGTTCACTGAAGAACCCCTCCCACAGACCTCAGAACTGTGGGAGTTGGACAACGTGATGATCTCATCGCATATGTCCGGGGATGTCACAGGCTGGCGCGAGGCACTGGCCGAACAGTTCCTCGACAACGCCGAACGCTGGTTGGCCGATCAGCCGTTACACAATGTCGTGGATAAGACCGCCGGCTACGTGCCGGGTGTGGGCTAGCAACCGGTGGGGCGATGTGACAGGAGCAGGCATGACCGATCTCGCCGAACTCAGCGCCAGCGAGTTAGTGCAAGGGTACGCCCAAAAAGACTTCACCCCGGTTCAGGTCACCGAAGCCGTACTGGATCGGATCGACCAGTACAACGGGGATCTGAATGCCTTCGTGCTTGTTAACCGGCCTGTGGCCCTGTCGATGGCCGCAGACTCTACCCGACGGTGGAAAAACGGGGAGCCCCTGGGCCCCGGTGATGGTGTGCCCACCTCAATCAAAGATCTGCTCCTGACCAAGGGTTGGCCCACGTTGCGCGGTAGCCGGCTCATCTCCGAAGACGGGCCCTGGCCCGATGATGCGCCCGCCGTGGCACGGTTGCGCGAAGCCGGTGCGGTCTTTATCGGAAAGGTCACCACCCCCGAGTTTGCTTGGAAGGCCCTCACCGACTGCCTTCGCCACGGAGTCACCACCAACCCGTGGGATATTTCGCGACACGCCGGAGGATCCTCCGGTGGGGGAGCAGCAGCGGTCGCCGCCGGGATGGGGCCCTGGTCGGTGGGCACCGACGGTGGTGGCTCGCTACGTATTCCGGCGTCCTTTACCGGCACAGTCACCCTGAAACCGACCTACGGCACGGTGCCCCTCTACCCCTCCTCACCCTTTGGAACCTTAGCCCACGGTGGGCCAATGACCCGCACAGTCACAGATGCCGCGGTGATGATGGACATCATCTCCGGTTTCGACTCCCGCGACTGGTCGGCCCTGCCGACCCCCATCGGATCATTCACCGAAGGACTCGACGACGGGGTTCGCGGCGTGCGGATCGCCTATTCTCCCACCCTCGGTTTCGGGCGCAACGACCCTGAGGTGCAACGCCTGGTCGAGGACGCGGTGCACGTGTTTGAAGACCACGGAGCCCACATCGAGCAGGTGGATCCCCCGATCAGTGATCCGATTGAGCCGTTTCAGCTGTTGTGGTTTACCGGAGCCGCCAAAGTGCTTCAAGCCTACGGCCCCAACGCCCTGGAGGCTATCGATCCTGGGCTGCGTGAAGGAATCGAGAAATATCACCACGCCTCTGCACTGGACTACCTCAGCGCCCAAGCCGTGCGGATGGATCTGGGCATGACCATGGGTGCTTTTCACGAGACCTACGACCTGTTGGTGACACCGACCATGCCGATCACCGCCTTCGACTGCACCCGTCAGATGCCGGTCGACTGGGATGGCGAATTCTGGACCTCGTGGACCCCCTATACCTACCCCTTTAATATGACCCAGCAACCGGCAGCCTCTGTTCCCTGCGGTGTGTCATCGGCTGATGGGCTCCCGGTGGGGTTGCAGATCATCGCGGCCCGCACCCAGGACCGGCTGGTGCTGCGCGCTGCCCGAGCCTACGAACAGGCCGCAGGTGAGCAATTCGTACGGCCGATCCGGCCTCACGCGGCCTAAAACCCGCGTCGAAGCGCGTTATGCAACGACATGTTACTGCCCAAACGGCGAGAACTGGCAGGGGCTGACATGATCGAAGAGACCGTTGAGCGTTTGTGTAGGCTGGTGCCCAGCAGCGCGCATGCGAAGCCTCGCGCCTGGCGATGAACTGACCGGGCACCGCTGCGAACACTCTTGTACACAGCCGTGTGCTCCTAGTGTGTGTTCACAGATGCGAGGGCGCTCTAGGGGCAGTGACCTATGAAAGGACAGGAGCCCGGGCTTCGCGTCCAGCGCTTGGCCTCGGGCGAGTGCATTATGCGTCTGATCTCTTCTTCACACCTACTGATTCACCGCGAGGCTCCGGGTGCTGTGGTGGTGTTGCCACGATGACAGCGATAACTTTCACCCTGAATCACACTCGCTTTGACGAGAACTACCAGCCACTGGACGGTACCCGGCTGACCACCAACTTCGCCAATCTGGCCCGTGGTGAAAACCGTGAGCAGAACCTGCGCACTGCCCTGCGTATGATCGATGATCGGTTCAATGAGTTGATCACCCAGGGTAATGCCAGTGGCAACCGCTACCGAGTCCAGCTCGAGATTGTCTCGGTGGCCATCGATCTGCCGTCCCAGGACGCTGAGGAATCCTCTTTCCCGGTGATCGAAATGCTACAGACCACCGTGATCGACACCCAGACGCGGCAACGCATCCCTGGGGTGGTGGGGAATAACTTCTCCTCTTACGTGCGTGACTACGACTTCAGCATCCTGGCCCGCCAGTACGCCGAACGCGACGAGCCGTTACCGGAGGACTTCGGGGTACTCCACGGCAATATTTTCAAGGGCTTCGTACAGTCCGAGGCCTATCAGCAACAGTTCAGCAAGCTACCGGTGATCTGCATTAGCGCCTCGACCAAGAAGACCTATCACCGCACCGAGAACCAACACCCGGTGCTAGGAGTGGAGTACCGGCAGAATGAGTTCTCGCGCACCGATGAGTACTTCGCCAAGATGGGGATGGCAGTCCGCTACTTCATGCCACCGAAGAGTGTTGCCCCGCTGGCGTTCTACCACTTCGGTGATCTGGAAGCCGACTACACCGATCTGGAACTAGCCTCCACGATCGCAACCATGGAGACCTTCCAGCGGATCTATCGACCCGAGATCTACAACGCTCACACCCCGGCTGGCGAGGTGTATCAGCCCAGCCTGGAACACACTGACTTCTCGCCAACCCAGGTGGCCTATGACCGGGAGGAACGCTCCCGGCTCGGTGTGGAACAGGGCCACTTTGCCCTGGAGAAGCTCATCACCCCGCACCGGGAGACCTTGGAACAGTGGTCGTCGCAGTACGCCGACCACCACCCGCACGCACAGGGAGCCACACGATGACGAAACTTCTACCCACCACCTCCGCCGGAAGTCTGCCCAAACCCTCCTGGCTGGCCGAGCCAGAAAAACTCTGGTCGCCCTGGCAACTGGCAGACGAGGCACTGGCCGAAGGCAAACGCGACGCGCTCTTGCTGGCCCTGGCCGAGCAACGCGGTGCTGGCATCGATATCGTCAGCGACGGCGAACAGACCCGCCAGCACTTCGTGACCACCTTCATTGAGAACCTCAACGGTGTGGATTTTGAAAACCGCAAGGTGGTCCACATTCGGGAGCGCTATGACGCCTCGGTGCCGGTCGTTGTCGATGAGGTCACACGCAAAGGACCGGTGTTCGTCCAGGACGCCCGGGAGCTACGGGCCCACACCGAAGCAACGATCAAATGGGCGCTGCCCGGCCCGATGACCATGGTCGATACGTTGTATGACGACTACTACGGTAGCCGGGAGAAGCTGGCCTGGAAATTTGCCGAGATCCTGAATGAAGAAGCCAAAGAACTCGCCGAAGCCGGAGTGGATATTATCCAGTTCGATGAGCCGGCCTTCAACGTGTTCTTTGACGACGTCAAGGCCTGGGGCGTGCAGGCGCTGGAGCGGGCTGCCCAAGGGCTGAGCTGTCAGACCGCCGTGCATGTCTGTTATGGCTACGGGATTGAGGCCAATACCGAGTGGAAGAAGACGCTCGGCGAGGAATGGCGTCAGTATGAGGAGATCTTCCCCCAGATCCAGCAGTCCAGCATTGATATTGTCTCGCTGGAAGCTCACAACTCGCACGTGCCGATCGAGCTCATTGAGCTGGTGCGCGGCAAGAAGCTGATGGTGGGGGCGATCGATGTGGCCAGCCATACCGTGGAGACCCCCGAAGAGGTCGCTGACACGTTGCGCCAGGCCCTGAAGCACGTGGATGCCGAAAACCTCTGGGCCTCCACCAACTGCGGGATGGCCCCGTTGCCACGGGATGTGGCCCGAGCCAAGCTCCGTGCCTTGAGTGCTGGGGCCGCGATCCTGCGAGAAGAACTGAGCTCCTAACCCCATACCGGCAACGCTGTGCACGCGGTGGTCCGGGGCGTAACAACCTCGGCCACCGCGTGTGCTGGGCCTGAACTTCGGTAGGATGTGGGTGACCTCACGGGCGCTCTGAGCACAGAGCTGAGATCGGACCGAGGCTGTCCGAGCACCGTTTGAACCTGTCCGGGTCATGCCGGCGAAGGAAGAAGGAGTTCTTGCATGACGCATACCTCACCCCTGAACTATTCCACCCACAGCGCTGACTACCTCGTTGACGAAGAGCACGGGATTAAGGTCCCGGTCACCCGCATCCGCCAGGATGATTCTCCCAACGGTGAGCGTAATGAACCGTTCACGGTCTATCGCACCACCGGGCCCGGCTCGGATCCGGTCCGAGGCCTGCCGGGATTGCGCGAGGAGTGGATTGCTGCTCGCGACGATGTGGAGACCTACCAGGCCCGCGGCCGGAAGCTGGAAGATGACGGCGCCAAGGCGCTACGTCGTGGGGCGGCCAGCCAAGAGTGGCAGGGCTCCCAACGGGCCCCGCTCCGGGCCAAGCCCGGGCGTCGGGTGACCCAGATGCACTACGCCCGCAACGGGCAGATCACCCCGGAAATGCGGTTCGTGGCCCTGCGTGAGGGCGTGGATGTCGAGCTGGTGCGTTCCGAGGTGGCCGCCGGTCGGGCGATTATCCCTAATAACGTCAATCACCCCGAATCCGAGCCGATGATTATCGGTAAGGCCTTCAGCGTGAAGGTCAACGCCAATATTGGAAATTCCGCGGTGACCTCCTCGATCGCTGAAGAGGTCTCCAAAATGCAGTGGGCCACCCAGTGGGGTGCTGATACCGTGATGGATTTGTCCACCGGCGATGACATTCACACCACCCGCGAGTGGATTATCCGCAACTCGCCGGTGCCGATCGGTACCGTGCCGATTTATCAGGCGCTGGAGAAAGTCAACGGCGACCACCAGGCGCTGACCTGGGAGATCTTTCGCGACACGGTGATCGAACAGTGCGAACAAGGTGTGGACTATATGACGATCCACGCCGGTGTGTTGTTGCGCTACGTGCCGTTGACCGCCGAGCGGGTGACCGGGATTGTCTCCCGCGGTGGCTCGATTATGGCCGGCTGGTGCCTGGGCCACCATCAGGAGAGCTTTTTGTACGAGAACTTTGATGAGCTGTGCGAGATCTTCGCCCAGTACGATGTGGCCTTCTCCCTGGGAGACGGGTTACGCCCGGGCTCGTTGGCCGATGCCAACGATGATGCGCAGTTCGCCGAGTTGGAGACCCTGGCCGAGCTGACCCAGCGGGCCTGGGAATACGACGTGCAGGTCATGGTCGAAGGCCCCGGCCACATTCCGTTGCATTTGGTGCGCGAGAATGTCGAGAAACAACAGGAACTCTGCCACGGTGCCCCGTTCTACACGCTCGGGCCGCTGGTGACCGATATTGCCCCGGGCTATGACCACATCACCAGCGCCATCGGCGCCACTGAGATTGCCCGATACGGGACCGCGATGCTGTGCTACGTGACCCCGAAGGAACACCTGGGGCTACCGAACCGCGATGACGTGAAAACCGGGGTGATCACCTATAAGATCGCCGCCCACGCCGCGGATGTGGCCAAGGGCCACCCGGGGGCTCGGGACCGGGATGATGCGCTGTCGAAGGCACGATTCGAGTTCCGGTGGCGGGACCAGTTCGGGCTGTCGTTGGATCCGCAGACCGCCGAGGAATTCCACGACGAGACTCTGCCGGCCGAACCGGCTAAGACCGCGCATTTCTGCTCGATGTGCGGGCCGAAATTCTGCTCGATGCGGATCTCGCAAGATATTCGGGATGAGTTCGGCAATGTCGATGAACAAGCCCGGATCGTGCAACAGGGCATGGCGGCCAAGGCGCGGGAGTTTCGGGAGGCCGGGGGCACCGTCTACCTTCCGGACCCGGCGTTCCCGGCCCGCTAGGAGGATCCCGTTACGTAGTCTGCCCGGTGGTGGCGCGTGGAAGCGTGACGGTCACGATCAGTCCACCACCCGGGCGGGCCGTGAGCTCCAGCTCGCCGTGGGAGCGTTCCACGATGGCGGCCACAATCGCCAGACCGAGCCCACGGCTGGTGCCACCGGCGCGGCCCCGGGCAGTGTGGAAGGGCTCGGTCAAATGGGCAAGGACCTCAGGGTCAATCATCTCACCGGCACCCTCCACCCGCAGCTGCACATCACCGGTCTCATCTGTGTCGACCGGGGGCTTAGCGGGGGCTAGGGTTGCGGTGCGCACCGTGAGCACGCCGTTATCCCGATTATGCCGGATCGCGTTTTCCACCAGATTCTGCATCAATTGCACGAGCAATCGCTCGTCGGCGTCGGCCACCGCCGGACCCAACTCGGTGGTGACCTGTAGCCCGCGCTCGTCGGCGGCGACGGTGTACTGGTCGAGCACCGTCTCGGCGACCTCGGCAAGATCCACCGGGCCGGTCTGAATTCCGCCGGCTTCGGCCTCGGCCAAGTCCAGCAGGGATTCCACGGTGCTACTACTGCGCGCATTGAGTTCGGCCAATCGCTCGAGTACTTGGCGATCCACGACCCCGGGGGTTGCCCGGGCCACATCCAGGATGGTTTTGGAGGCAGCCAGCGGGGTGCGTAGCTCGTGGGAGGCATTGGCGGCAAACCGTCGTTGGGCGGTGTTATAGCGCTGAATATTCTCCAGCATCGCATCGAAGGTCTGGGCCAGATCGACGATCTCATCGCGGGGCCCTCTCAGTCCGATCCGGTGGTCCAACCGGCCGCTGGCAGCGATCTGGGCGGCCTCGTTGATCTGGGCCAGCGGACGCAACATCCGCCCGGCCAGCCACCAGGCGACCAGCGAACTGAGCACAGCCAAGATCAGCAGCACAATAACCGAGACGGTGATCAGCAACGTGATGAGATCTTCGCGGCTGTGGACCTCGACAGAGAAACTGCCGCCGGGGCCCTCGGCACCATCAGCCACCGCTGATCCCTCGGTCCCAGCCGGTGGGTGGGTGCTATCGGGGACGATGAGCACCGAACCATCCTCGCCGGTAGCACCGACGCGTCCGAAGGAATAGTCCGGCCCCAGCCCCAGGTAGGTCACCAGCACCGTCAACAGCACCGCCCCGCAGATGATGACCAGCACCGCGTAGGAAAAGGCCAGGCGGGTCCGGGCGCTGAACCGGTGGGTCGGGCGCAACCGTTGGGGCGGCTGCTCAGTCATGATCGGCCCGCGGGCTGGTCGTCGGGGCAGGCTCGGGGTCGGCGTCCACCGTGTAGCCCACCCCGGAGATGGTACGGATCACCCAGGGCTCGCCGAGCTTGCGGCGCAGGGAGCTGATGGTGACCTTCACCGACTGGGTGAACGGGTTGGCGTTTTCATCCCAGGCTTCGGCCAACAGCTGTTCGGCGCTGATCACCCGGCCAGGCTCGCACATCAGGGTTTCTAGCACCGCAAATTCCTTGGGGCTGAGCCGAATGTTGCGCCCCGACCGGGTGACCTCGTGTCGGAAAGGGTCCAGCCTCACCCCGCCGGCACGGTATTGGGCCGGGCGCGGGGTGAAACGACGACGCCCCAAGGCCCGGACTCGGGCCACCAGCTCGTCGAATTCAAAGGGCTTGGTCAGATAGTCGTCGGCGCCTAAGGACAGTCCGTCGACTTTCTCCTCGACTCTGCCGGCTGCGGTGACCATCAGGATCGCCGGCCGATCCACCTCGGCATCCAGGCGCTGGCAGACCTCGTCGCCGTGTATGCCTGGGATATCCCGATCCAACAGCATCACGTCGTAGTCAATAGTGGCCACCGCGTGTAACGCCTGGTGGCCATCGGTGGCGATATCGGCCGAGATGGACGACAGCGCCAGCCCGTCTCGGATCGCTTCGGCCAGATACTGCTGGTCTTCAACGATCAATACCCGCATGAACGGCTCCCGGTAGTTGGTGTGGTGGTGTGGTGGCGGGGATCATGTGCTCAGTGCCGCGGTCGGGGAGGTGTTCGCTGCGCGCATGGCCGGCAAGACCCCGGCGATCGCCCCGACCAGGATGGTCACGGTGATCCCCAATAGTGGAATCAGCAGCGGGAGCGTGGGCGTCCACCCGTTGACCAGGGAGACGACCAGGGTACACAGCCCGCCTAACACGATGCCGGCGACGCCACCGTAGCTCGCCAGTAGCACCGATTCAACCATAAACTGGCGCCGAATGTGGACGCGAGTAGCACCTAGTGCCCGGCGCAAGCCGATCTCGCGACGGCGCTCCATGACGGTGATGACCATGATATTGGCCACCCCGATCCCGCCGACCAACAGCGCGATCGAGCCCACGCCCACCAGCAGTCCGGTAAAGGCGGTATCGATGGCATTTTGGGCCGCCAGTGTGTCGGAGGGGCGACTGACGCTGACCTCATTGGGCCGTTGCGGGTTGATGGTCGAGGGGATCAGATCCCGCACGGCAGTCACCGCCTCGTCGGTAGAGCGTTCAAACAGTGTGGTCGGTGAGCCGGAGAACTCTAGCTGCTGGTGGGCCTGCTCGGCGCCGACGAGCACCGAGGTGTTCAACTCCGCAGCCAGGGGTGAGGGGTTGAGGATGCCCAGCACCGTGTAGGTGATTCCGTTGAGACTCACCGTTGCACCCGGGGTGGCGATGCCGAGGCGTTGGGCGGCGGTGGCCCCCAGCACGGTGGTGGGGTACTGGCCGGTGGCCCGATTGAACCAGGTGCCGTTACGCAACGAGGTGGAGGTGACCTCCAAGAGTTCCTCATCGGCGGCGGCCACGGTGAGCCCATTGGTTTGGCCCGGATCGATGTGGGAGTTGCGGTAGGCGTGCACACCGGTCAGTTCGGCCAACCAACTGACCTGTTCGACCCCGTCGACCCGACGGAGCCGAGCCGCGGAATCGGCCGGCAGCACGGTCTGTTCTCCGGAGAAAGACTCGCCCGGGGTCACGGTGAGCATATTGGTGCCCAGGGCGGCCAGGCGTTCTTGCACTTTGGCCTGGCTCGACAGCGAGATCCCGATGACCGCGATCATCGCAGCGATCCCAATGGCGATCCCCAGGGCCGACAGGGTGGCCCGAGCCGGATGGGCACGCACCCCGTTCCAGCCCAGACGCAACAGGTCGGTCAGGCGCAGCCGGGAGGCATGGATGGTGGTCGGTGCGCTCACGTCATCTCACTTTCAGCTGTGATCGGTGCGTGCGTGCCGGTATCGGATTCCACCGCGCCATCGCGGATCGCGATCTGGCGGGGGAACCGGGCGGCAACGTCGCGGTCGTGGGTAATCACCAGCACCGTGGTGCCGGATTCGTTGAGTTGTTCCAGGATGTCCATCACCTGCGCGCCGGAGCGGGAGTCTAAGGCTCCGGTCGGCTCATCGGCCAGCAATAAAGGTGGGTTGCCGACCACTGCCCGGGCGATGGCCACGCGTTGACGTTGCCCGCCGGAGAGTTGTTTCGGGGTGTGAGCCGCTCGGTCAGTCAAGCCCACCCGGGCCAGGGCGTGATGGGCGCGTTCGCGCCGCTCGTCCAGCGGTAGCCCCCGGTACAGCAAACCGGTGGCAACATTATCGACAGCGGTCTGGGACTCATCGAGGTGGTACTGCTGGAAGACGAACCCGATCAGCGTGGCCCGCAAGGCGGACAGCTCGGCGTCACTGGCGGCCGAGGCGCGGTGCCCGGCGAGGATCACCTCGCCACTGGTGGCTCGATCGAGGGTGCCGATCAGATTCAGCAACGTGGTTTTGCCCGAACCACTCGGCCCAATGATCGCCACGCGCTCGCCGGGGTGCACGTCAAAACTCACCCCGTCTAACGCCACGGTGGGCGGGGACCCGTAGGTACGGCAGACCTGTTGCAGGGACAATAGGGTCTCGGCGGTACTCACTCGGCCACCGCCACCTTATCGCCGGCCGCAAGCTCACCGGAGGTGACCTCCACCATCTCATCGGCGAACTTTCCGACCTTGATCGGCACGCGCTGCACGGTGTCCCCGTCGACGACGTCAACGGCGTAGCCGCCACCGGATTGGGCCAGCAACGCGCGCACTGGGACGGTCAGCACGTCCTCGGCCACCGTGCGGGTCGCCACGACCGTGACGGGAACATTGGCATAGGAGGCGGCCACGGACGGGTCTTTTAACGCCACCCGGACCGGAATCGTCACGCTGGTCTTGCCGGAATCGTCCTCTTTTTCCACGGCGGGATCGACCTGTTCGACGACTCCCTCGGCTTCGTCACCGTTGGGTAGCCGCACGGTGACCTCTTGGCCGGTGGTCAGTAAGTCTTGCTGGGCGGTTTGCACCTCTGCGGTGGCAAATAGCCTGGTGTCGGTGACTTCCAGGACCCCGTCACTGGCGGGGCTACCGGCTTCGGACAGGCGTTTATTGACCCGCACATCGCTGGGCAGAAAGACCACGCGACCACGCTCGATCTGCTGAGTCTGGGGCAGGCCGAGATCCTTTTGCCACCGTCCAATCGCCGTAGCGGTGGCTGCATCGAAGCGTTGATCCGGTGTACTGGAGAAGTAGTCGAGATCCGCCAGGTTCTGCTCGAGTTGTTCCACATCGCGACCGTTGGGCATACCCAACTCAAAGGTGCGCCAGGCCGGCAACTTGCCGCGCATAGCTACCACCGGGCGGTCGTCGAGACGCATCAGCTCCTCGCCTGGTTGCACGGTGCTACCCGGTGAGGCCACCGAGGTCAGCGTGCCGGAGAGCTCGGTGCCCACCGTCTGGGCGGGACCATATCCCAGGGTGCCTTTGACCTCAACGCGTTCGTGTAGGTCGGTTTGTTCAGCATTGGCGGTCTCGACCTCAGCGGCTGTGGGAGCCGGATCCTCGTCGTGGACCGCATTGGCGACCACGAAGCCACCGGCTCCGGCTGCCAAGACACCGGCGACGAGCACAGAGCCGATGACCGCCCGAGATTTCAGGGTACTCACTGGCCCACCTCTGCTCCGGGGATCAGGCCGGCTTCATTCGAGCACTGTTCGACATCGGCTGGATCGGCATCCGGCACGCCACTGACGACCGGCCCCTGGCCCGAGCTGAAGTCCGGATCCGGTACATCGTAGCCAGCTTCGCGCATACACCGGGAGAACTCCAGCATCATGGCTTCCAGATCCGAGTTATCGGCGACATTGGCGTCCTGCGGTGGCGGACCGATCTTTTCCTCGCAACTCTGCAAAGCCGCGTCGAAAGCGGCCGGGTCTTCACTGCCACCAAAGGAGCCGTCGGGGTTGACCGGAATCGCACCACCGTCGCCGAGCTCAATCCCCTCATCGTTCATGCACTGGGTGAAATCGTGTTGCCACTGTTCCACGCTCGAGGCGCTACCGGCATTGAGCTCCGTCTCCGCGCTCGCCCCGGAGTCGTTGTTCTGATCTTTGCCGTCACCGCAGGCACTCAACACAAGAGTTGCCGCACACACAGCGGCCGATACCTGGAGCACACCGGGCTTGATGAGTTGACGCATCTGATAACCTCCGTCGTTGGCGTCGGGGCCGACCGGCTGATTGTCCTCGCCGTCGGCGTCCTGAACAACAGGACATGTTCCAGTCTCGGAGACCGAAGGTTGTCAGAAGGTAAAGAGATGTTCTCGCGGTGTCACCAGTCCGTACACACACACATCGCCCGCCGGCACACCGGGTGCCGACGGGCGATGAGCTACAGCAGAGTAGCGATTAGCTCTCGGACGACCAATCGCGGGTAGCCAACTCAGACAGGCCGGTGGGTTCACCGTTGTCGTCGTAGAGGTAGAAACCCTTACCGTTCTCGACGCCGAGGTAGTCGTTGTCCAAGGCCCACTTCAGACGGCGTGCCATCTCTTGAGCGTCCTCGTCATCGGTCTTATTGGACTCGATGGCGTACGCGACACCGAAGCCGACCAGGTCGTACAGGCGGAACGGAGTGAAGCGGTCGCCTTCGGTGATGATCCGGGCCACCTTCTCGACGGTTGCCACGTCGGTGATGCCACGGGTCCACAGCATGGAGCCGTTCTGCAACCAGGGCACGAACAGTGTGTTGATCACGTAGCCCGGGTGCTCCTTGTTGAGCTCGATCGGCACCATGCCGAACTCCTCAGCGGCCTCCACAGCGGTCTTGAAGACCTCGGGATCGGTCTGGCCGGTGGGCATGATCTCGACAATGTTCTGCTTGTGAATGTCATTGGCGAAATGCATCGCCAGGTACTTCTCGGGGCGACCGGTCAGCTCGGCGAAGTCCGAGGGGCGGAAGGTCGAGGTGTTGGTGGCCACGATGGTCTTCTCGGGCAACAGCTCAGCGAGCTTGCCGTACAAGTCGTTCTTGATCTCGGTTTTCTCCGGAACGGCCTCAATGATCAGATCGGCGTCCTTGACGGCTTCTGCCAGATCAGCGGTCTGGGTAATGCGCTGGCGACCCTCGGTGATCTTCTCTTCGGGCTGATCGGTGAAGTACTGGCGGTACTTCTTCGCGATGTTCTCGAACCGGCCCTCAGCGGCCTTGAGTGCGTCGTCGTTAATGTCGTAGCTCACCACGTTCTTGCCGTTGTAAGCGGCGAACATAGCGATCTGTGCGCCCAGATTTCCGGCGCCCAACACGGTCAAATTCTGAACATCAGACATTGTGTCTCCCATCTGCAGTTATGGAGCGGTTACATCGTATGGTCAACTCCGTTCCGTACAGTTGCGATGCTACGCCCCGCCCCGCGGGATGTGTAGGGGCTACTGGCGCCAGCACACCAGGCAACCGATCGCCCAGAGTGAACCGCGGGTTAAGGCGGTCGGGACAGTTTCAGCCAGCAGTCATAGTGCAGACTGCACAAGCGCCGCTGCGAAGTTTGTGGTCACAGGCTATGTGATCTAGCTCACAACCGGTTTAGAGTGAAGGCACACAGACACCATCGACGACGAGAGTCATCAGTAGCAGGAGGTTTCCCCGATGTCTACCTACTTCCCGTGGCTAGCCCCGTCCGAGCGAGCAGATCAGACCTGTTTGACCGATGCGAACCACTCACTGTCGTATCGAGAATTATCGGAGAGTTCTCGGGCGTTTGCCTCCCAGCTGGCCGACCACGGTATCGGCCACGGCGATGTGGTGGCCATCATGTTGCCCAATCGCATCGAACTGGTGGTCGCGATTTTTGCTGCCTGGCGTCTGGGCGCTGCCGCCACGCCGATCAACCCAGTGTTTACCGACCGGGAGGCCACGCATCAGCTCACCGACTCTGGGGCGAAGGTGATCGTCACCGCAGAACCGGATCGCTTCGCTGAGCGACTGGCCACCATCGATGTCAACGACGTGCTGGCTGAGGACAAGACGACCGAGAACCCCGCCGCCGACCACGAGCCCGAACCGGAATCGGCTGCCCAAGATATTGCGTTGCTGATCTACACCAGTGGCTCCACCGGTCGGCCCAAGGGCGTGATGCTCGATCACGCGAATCTGCACGCAATGACCGAACAAATGATGGGGGCCTTTAATTTCACCGGCGACGAGCACTGTCTGCTGGTGCTGCCACTGTTCCACTCCAATGCGTTGCTGGTCAGTATCCTCACCCCGCTACGGGCCGGGACCCGGACCACCATTCTGGAGCGCTTCCACCCGGTGGACTTTTTGGAAGCGATTGCAACATACCGCCCCACTTATTTCTCGTGCGTGCCCACCATCCTGGCCCATCTCACCGCCCTACCAGCCGAGGCCATGCCGGACACCAGCTCGCTACGCTTTGCCGTCTGCGGTGCGGCTCCGGCCTCGGCGGAACTGCTCCAGCGGGCCGAGGAGATGTTCGATATCGCCATTGTCGAAGGGTACGGGCTCACCGAAGGCACCTGTGCATCGGCCTCGAATCCCATTGAGGGGGTGCGTAAGCCCGGCACCGTCGGTACCGCGCTACCCGGCCAACAGATCCGGATTGTCGACCCCGAAGGCAACGAGGTGCCCACCGGTGAAACCGGCGAAATCATCATTAGTGGTCCCGCCGTGATGCGGGGCTATCTCGGCAAACCCGAGGCCACCGCCAAGACCGTGGTCGATGGCTGGTTGCACACCGGTGATGTTGGCAAGCTCGACGAGGATGGGTATCTCACCATTGTCGACCGCATCAAAGACATGATTATCCGTGGCGGGGAGAACATCTACCCCAAGGAGATCGAATCCGTGCTCTACGGCGTCGAGGGTGTGCTGGAAGCTGCGGTCATCAGCAAACCCGACCCCTCCCTGGGCGAAGTCCCCGTCGCTCGCGTTTCGCTGTACTCCGGCAGCACCCTCACACCCGAGGACTTGCTGGCCGAATGTCGCAAGCACCTGACCAAGATCAAGGTGCCCGTTGAACTGACGATCATTGACGAGATTCCCAAGAACCCCGTCGGCAAGATCGATAAGCCCCGTCTGCGCCAGGAGCTATCGGCAGCCTCCTAGCGCCCCCTCTGAGTTTTTTCGACCCACGTTTCAAGGAGGAATCATGGGTTTCCGCACTCCGGACCTGCCCCCGGCAGGTCCCGTACCACTGGATCAGATGCCTTTCCGAGACCGCATGAAGACCCTCACTCAGCATTGGGGCGAGTACGGTTTCGGCGTCCCGAAGTACATCCTGTTGTTTTATATCGTGAAAATGGCCCTCTACATCGCCCTCGGTGTGGTTGTCGTGGGGCTTACCACCCCGGCGCTGGGCGGTTTTGGCGCGTTCACCGAGTGGTGGACCGAACCTATTGTCTACCTGAAACTGATGATCTGGACGATCCTGTTCGAGATTACCGGCCTGTCCTCGTCCTCAGGGCCATTGGCGTTCAAGATCCGCCCACCGATCGGTGGCATCCTCTACTACCTACGCCCCGGCACGCTGCGCGTACCGCCGTGGCCGGATAAGGTACCCGGTACCTCCGGGGACCACCGCACGCTGTGGGACGTGGGGGTGTATATCGCGCTCTTAGCCAACCTAGTGTTCCTGCTGATGCACCCGGGTACCCGCACCGAGCTGGTCCCCGACGCCCAAGCCGGGCTGTTGCCAGCCTGGGCGATGCTGACCTATTTAGGCCTGCTGGGTTTGATGGGGTTGCGCGATAAGGTCGTGTTCCTCACCTCACGAGCCGAACAGTACCCGCCGATCTTGTTGGCTTTTGCGGTCCTGGCCAGCTTCACCGATATGATCATCGCCGCCAAGGTCGTGATCGTCGTGGTCTGGGTCGGGGCAGCGATTTCGAAGTTCGGACGTCACTTCACCCCGACGGTGGCAGCGATGATGGCTAATACGCCCTGGATCCCCACGCGGGCGGCCAAACGGGCGCTGTACCGGGACTTCCCGCGAGATATGCGGCCCTCACGGTTCACCACCATCATGGCTCACGGACTCGGGACCTTGGTGGAGGGTGTGGCACCGCTGGTCTTGTTGTTCTCCACCAACCGCACCCTGACCTTGATTGCGCTGGTGGCCATCATCGCCTTCCACGTGTTCATCATCTCGACCCTGCCGCTGGCGGTCCCGCTGGAGTGGAATATCTTCTTTATCTTTGCCGCCTACTTCCTGTTCTGGAATTACCCGGCTGAAGCCGGCTACGGGGTTTTCGACTTTAGCTCGCCGTGGGTCGCTGCCGCGGTGATTGGCGGTATGGTGATCTGGCCGATTATCGGTAATATTCGCCCGGACTGGATCTCCTTCTTGGTCTCCTACCGTCAGTACGCCGGCAACTGGGCCTGCACCGTGTGGGCCTTCCGCGACGAGGAAGCCGAAAAAAAACTGGAGACCCACATCACGAAGTCCAATCAGATGCACTCCACCCAGCTCAAGGCAGCCTTCGGTGAAGAGCTGGCTGGGATATTCACCGAGAAAGGCAATGCCTTCCGCGCCATGCACAGTATGGGACGGGCTTGTTACTCGATGCTGTACCGGCACACCAACAATATCGACACCTACCGGTTACGAGAAGGCGAGACGATTTGTTCGCCGCTGATCGGCTGGCAGTTCGGTGACGGTCACCTCCACGATGAGCGCCTGATCAACGCCGTGCAGAAACGGTGCAACTACGAACCGGGCGACCTGGTGGTGGTCTTCACCGAATCGGAGCCCATCCACCGTAACCGGACCGAGTACCGGGTGATTGATGCGGCCTTGGGCGTGGTGGAGCGTGGCTGGTACTACACCCGGGACTCCTCCGAGACCCAGCCGTGGCTACCCGATGGCCCGATCCCGCACACCGTGACCTGGACCCGTCCGGGCTATCAGGCACCCGGTGATGCGATCTATGGCCGTCACGACAGTGACGCGGAGATCACGGGTGACCCGCAGGTCAAGGTTGTACCCGTCACAGTTGATCGTGAGAAAATAACGGAATGACGACAGCGATGGTGGTCGGCAGCGGGCCCAATGGGCTCGCTGCCGCCGTGACACTGGCCCGTGCAGGACTAGGGGTCACCGTGCTGGAAGCCGCCGAACAACCCGGCGGTGGAGCCCGCTCAGCGGAACTCACGGTGCCTGGAGTTCTCCACGATGAATGCTCCGGCTTCCACCCCCTTGCGGTGGACACCGCCTTTTCTGCCACCGCCCACCTGGATCGCTACGGCTTGCAGTGGCGGCGCCCTGAGGTGCAATATGCCCAACCATTGGACGGCGGCGCCGGGGCAGCAGCCTTGCAGGACGTGGCTACCACAGCCCAACACCTCGGGGAGGACGGGGCGATGTGGCAGCGGGTCTTTGGGCCACTGTCCGAAAACTTCCCGGAGATCACCGAGGACTTTTTGCAACCGATGTTGCACCTGCCACATCACGTGTGCAAGCTGGCCCACTTCGGAGCCTTTGCCGGCATGCCGGCTACCCTGCTCGGAAAACTGTGGCACACACCTCAGGCACGCGCCCTCTTCGCAGGGGTGGCCGCCCACGCCTTCCGCCCCTTCGGCTCTCTGGCGTCTTCGGCTATCGGGATTGCGTTGGGCACCGCCGCCCACACCTACGGGTGGCCGGTGGCAGCCGGAGGATCTCAGGCCATCTCGGCGGCGATGATCGCGGCACTGGAGGATCTCGGCGGGCGGGTAGAAACCGGGCTGCGCGTACGGTCCTTGTTGGATCTACCGCCAGCCGATGTGGTCATGCTCGATATCAGTC
Source organism: Auritidibacter sp. NML100628 (assembly GCF_003185985.1). Classification (NCBI taxonomy): domain Bacteria; kingdom Bacillati; phylum Actinomycetota; class Actinomycetes; order Micrococcales; family Micrococcaceae; genus Auritidibacter; species Auritidibacter sp. NML100628. The sequence goes on along the minus strand of NZ_QHLP01000006.1, from coordinate 74,938 downwards.
CGGCCGCCGCGCTGGAAATCGGCGGGGCGCAGATCCCATACCCAGTCCGGTGCGGGTTGCGGTCCTTCCGGCACGGGCCCGGAGCATTCGTGGTGAACTTTGCCGTGGAAGGTGGCATCCCCTGGCGGTACGAGCCAGCCCGGTCTGCCGGCACGGTACACGTGGGCGGGACCTATCACGAGGTCGCTACTGCAGAGCGAGAAATCCACCGAGGAAGGATGCCCGACCGGCCCTTCGTGCTCTTGGGCCAGCAGTATTTGGCGGATCCGGATCGCTCTGCCGGCACGGTTCATCCGGTGGATGCCTACGCACACGTACCGGCCGGATTCCGCGGAGATGCCACGGTCGCGATCGAGGAACAGATCGAACGGTTTGCCCCCGGGTTCCGCGACCGGATCGTGGGCCGATACGTCCGGTCAGCCCAGGACCTAGAATCCCACAACGCCAACTATGTGGGTGGGGACATCGTCACCGGCGCCAATTCAGCCTGGCAGTTGCTGATGCGGCCCCGGCCGAGTATCAACCCCTATTCGCTCGGTGCACCGGGACTCTACCTCTGTTCGGCGGCCACCCCGCCCGGAGCCGGTGCCCACGGGATGTGTGGCTATAACGCGGCCCAGTCAGCCCTGGCTGAACTCCGGCGGGCCGGCAGAATTGAGGAAAGGAGCCCGGTGCGTGGAGACCGAGATCTCGCTGGTCGGCCAGAGAATGTCTGAGCGACTCGAGGAAATCAGTTCGGAGACGACCAAAACCATCGCCCGGAACGTGGACTATCTCGACGAGCCCGAGTTACTCACGTCCTTGGCGGCCAGTGTGGAAGGCAATGCCACCACGATTGCCTCCATGCTGTGTAACGCCATCCCGCTCGAGCGAGTCCAGGCTCATCCGGCTACCATCGAATATGCTCATCGCCTCGCCCAACGGGGGATCCCCTCGGATTCGCTGCGCAGGGCCTACCACGTGGGAACGGCAGCGTTTCGTGCCTTTGTTTTTGAAGAAGTGTTGGCTTTGGATAGCCCGCCCGAAGCCAAGCTGGAAATCCAGCACTATATCGATGGGTTCTTTCACAGCTATATTGACTGGATCACCCAGGAAGTGCTGGCTGTCCACGCGGAGGAAACACGGCACCGGTTAGAAGATAGCGCTTCAGCCACCTCGAGCCTGGTCCGCCAGGTGCTGGACCAGCAGCCCGTGGCTCCCAGTACCTTTGAGGCACGCGCCCACTATCGGCTGGATCTGATTCACCGAGCGGCAATGGTTTGGGTGGATGACGCCAACCCGGGGGTGGATTCCACGCCGGCCCTGCTGACGCTGACCTCGCAGGTTGCTCGTGCCTTCGGACGTGGCACCCCGCACCTGTTTACTGCTGTTGACCGGGGATTAGCGTGGGTCTGGTTCGGGGTGGGACGAGCCCAACGACCCGACCCCGCCCAGCTTGACGCCGCGCTGGCAGAATTGCCGGGTAGCAAGATTGCCTTTGGTAGTACCGAAGCCGGTGTCGTCGGTTTTCGCTGTTCCCATGTGCAAGCCGAGGCCGCGATGCGCGTGGCGTTAGCCTCGGGGAAGACCACACCACGGGCTATGTTCTACGGCGACCCAGGTGTAGCCATTACCTCGGTGCTGGTCCATGATCTGCCAGCAACCCAGGCTTGGGTCGCCGACCAACTGCGCGGGTTGTGTGAGGCCAGCGAGAACGCGGAGCGATTGCGAGAGACGCTGAGCTGCTTTCTGGCAAATGAGAGTAGCCATACCCGCACCGCAAACGCGATGAACTTACACCGCAATACCGTCCGCTACCGGGTGGAGAAGGCCATCGAGCTGCGCGGGAAACCTTTGGCCAGTACTCCCACCGATTTAGCGATGGCCCTGCAGGTCTGTGAGATCCTCGGGCTGGCCACGCGACAGTTCAGTGAACAGTCCGGATGAATCGCTGGAGGTGAAGGGCCGAGTGCGGTGAGATTAGCAGTATCAGCGACTGCACCGCCGGCTGGATCAAGGCCTCTTCTGCAACACGCATGAAGGACCCATCGACGCGGAACTGAAGATTGTCGTGTCAGCTACTTCATGACTCAACGCGTGAGCTGACTGTGTATTGGTACATACTGCGCGGCGACTTGGAATGTGGTGGTGCAGTTGAGCAAACCGTGGGTATGGCACGAATTGAGCACCCGCGCGTCGGAGTATGGCCACCACAGAAAACCTAGTTGGACGGGGCATGACGGAACTGCTGCCTGTCCCCGCGGTCGCGCACAATCACGCCTCGATCGCTCAACTGCTCGCGCAAGGATTCAGCCTCTCCGGCTTTCCCGTCCGCAAGTGCACGACGACGGGCCCTCAGCAACGCGTGGACAGGCTCATCCAGATCCGCGCTACGGTCCACCCACTCCACAAATTCCGACTCCCGCGGGTCACCGATGCCCCGCCAGGGATATCCGAACGCACTGAATGCTGCCCCCAGCTTGGTGGCCAGTCCGCTATCCGAACCAGTGCGGGAAAGCTCCCGTGAAGTAGTATCCGTCAGCACCAGCTCCTCCTTGTCCATGAAGACCTGTGAGATCTCCTGCCGGGAGAATGTGGAAGAGCCGGTCTTGGTGTCAACCCGGACTTCGTCGCCATCGATGACAACTCGGCCCACCTCCTCATTCCAGATGCCGAAGATGATCCAGCCCCCGACTGCTCCGAGCACAGTCATCAGTGGAAGCGACCAAACCAGCGGAACTTGGTCAATCAGCCGTAACGGTGTCGGAGCCGAGTCCACGCGCTCCAGAAGCCAGGAGACCACCGGGCCGATCATAAACGTTGCGACCGCTCCGACTACTGCGCCTACCGTGGCGAACACTGGCATCAGTTTCGAGTTCACAGTGACCGTGATGCTCGATTCGGACATGACTGTTACTCCTCAGGTAGCGCGGGTGGATTGCTCCGGCAATGCGGGAGCAACTACCATGGTATCCTAAAACCGAGCGTTCGCTCTAATAATTTGTTGGCAACGAGGCGAAGGTGGCATGGCACGCAGGACCGACCCTGAAAAACACGCCGCTAGGCGGCAACACATTCTCAACAGTGCTGCGGTGCTGTTTGCCGAGCAGGGTTATGAACGAACTACCACCGCACAGTTGTGCTCCCAGGCAGGGATCGGCCTCGGCACTCTGTACCACTACTTCTCGGGGAAAAAGCGGATTTTCCTGGAAGTGCTCACTCAGGACGAACAGGATACCCGTGCACTGCTGGATAGGCTGATGAGCGCCCCCGATCCTCTGGAGGCTCTGCTAACATTCGTTGCCCATCTGGCAGAACCTGCCACCGAGCACCCGATCGTGCCCAAGCTTGTGCTGGAAGCGATGCTCCAAGCACATCGGGATTCTCAAGTGCTTGAAGTTCTCAACAATCAAGAGGTTTCTGAGGCAGAAGGTATCAAAGCGCTCCTCCAGCGTGCTGCGGAGGCTGGCCATGTTGACGCGGAGCTAGACCTGGATGAGGCGGCTGCCTGGATTGGTAGCCTCATCGGGGCTCTATACCTGCAAGCTGCCACCCATCCCGATTTCGATCCGGCTACGCATCAGCCCCATCTGATCCGGTCTGTGCGAACTTTTCTGCGCCCACTCGAATAGTTCGAACTTTCCCTCTTCGCGACGAATAAGTCTGCTTGCTGCAAGCGGCAAGGATATTGCTGGGGCCGGTGACAACGTCTTCCCCGGGGTGGAGAACTCATCTCAATCATCCCCAGTGTAGTGCTTGGGTGGAGTCGATCGTGGAAGGGGTTGACGCTTTCGCCCCCCTATGGTTAATTAGTGGAGTGATGAACCGCTGAGGTAGTAGAGGTGGTAACCGGGGCTGTTTCAGCGATGGAAGAAAGTGGTGAGCTGATGGTGGACGGACGACCGCTGTTCGTGCAGATCGCTGAAGAGATTGAGGGGTCTGTGATGGACGGTTCGCTCGCAGAGGGCGAGCGTGCTCCTTCCACCAATGAGCTTGCAACCTTCCACCAATGAGCTTGCAACCTTCCACCGAATCAATCCGGCTACCGCAGCCAAGGGCATCAACCTGCTAGTGGGCCGCGGGATTCTTATCAAGCGGCGCGGAGTGGGCATGTTCGTCGCCGAGGGTGCTGCCGAGCGACTGCGTGAAGAGCGCCGTCAGAGCTTCGCCGACCACTACCTCACACCGATGCTTGCCGAGGCCCGCCACATCGGGCTCTCGGTGGAGAACGTCATCGAGTTGCTGCGCGAACGGGCGTGAGCAGACCACCGACAACGAGTGAGAGGAACACGATGAGCAACGTCATCGAAACGCGCGGCCTGACCCGACGCTACGGCAGCACGGTGGCTCTGCATCCCACCGATCTGACCTTCGAGAAGGACACGATTCACGGGCTGCTGGGTCGCAACGGCGCCGGCAAGACCACCCTGATGTCCATCATCACCGCCCAGGAGTGACCCTCTGAGGGCGAGGTGAGAGTCTTCGGGCAGGTGCCGCACGAGAACGAGCAGGTGCTGCCGAAGATCTGCTTCGTCCGCGAGGACCAGAAATACCCCGACGACGCACGGGCCCATCATGCCTTCAACGCCGCCTCCCAGGCATTCGCCAACTGGGACTGGGAGCTGTGCCACCGGCTCTGTGAGGACTTTGCAGTGCCGAAGAAGACCAAGGTGAAGAAGATGTCGCGGGGGCAGCGTTCGGCGGTGGCCGTGATCATCGGCATCGCCTCCCGCGCGGAGGTCACCTTCTTCGACGAGCCCTATATGGGCCTGGACGCAGTGGCCCGCAAAGTCTTCTACGACCGGCTGCTGGAGGACTATGCCGAGCACCCACGGACCATTGTGCTCTCCAGCCACCTGATCGATGAGATCGCCCACCTGATCGAGAACGTGGTGCTGATCGACAAAGGCCGGATCGTATTGGACGAGCCCGCCGAGTCGCTGCGCGAACGTGCGGTGACCCTGGTGGGCCGTGCCGATGCGGTTCAGGAGATCGCTGCTGGGCGCGAAGTGCTGGCGCACGAGTCGCTGGGACGCATGGTGCGCACCACTGTGATGGGCGCACTGACCGATGACGAACGACAGCGGTTGCGCGAGCTGGACCTGGACGTGGTGCCGGTCTCGCTGCAGCAGCTGGTCGTCCACCTGACCACACAGACCACCGACCAGACTGCTGAGGAGGCTGCCCGATGAGCGCTGCAACTGTTGCCCCCACCGAGACCGCCACCGTCCCCCGAGCCAACAGCTTCGCCCGGGTGCCTGCCGCCTTCCGGCTGCAGTTCGCCGTTCCCACCATGCTGATCGGCGTGCCGGTCATGGTGTTCCTGATCGCCTGGGCCATCGCCCTGGGCCTAGGGGCCACCATTCATGTCATGGCGGATGAGACGATCGAGGATCCGATCTACACCGGGGCCGGCCAGGCCACCCTGTGGTCCCTGGGGTTCATGGCAGCCCATGCGGCCTCTCACACCTTCCCGTTCTCGCTGGCACTGAGCTTCAGCCGGCGTACCTTCGTCATAGGAGCTATTCTCTCCTTCGCGGCGGTCTCGGCAGGCTTCGGGCTGGCGGCCTCGCTGATGGCCTGGCTGGAACGGGCCACTGACGGGCTGGGTTTCAACACCTACGTGTTCGATCTGCCGTTTCTGACCCAGGGTGAGGGCAACAGCATCCCGCTGCTCGGCGTGGTGGCTGCCCTGCTCTGCCTGGTGGTCATGCTCTTCGGCTTCGGCGTGGTGCTGCTCTACCTGCGGCTGGGCTTGGCCCGGCTGTGGACGCTGATCCTCTCGGTGATCGTGGTGATCGCGGGTGCGGCAATACTGGTGACCCTCAACGAAGGATGGTCGCGAGTCTGGGAGTGGCTGGTCCAACAGAACGCGCTGAGCATCTCTGGCTGGCTGCTGCTGGTGGCAGCGGTGCAGTCGGTGGTCACCTACCTGATGATACGCAAAGCTACCTCCCGTGGCTGAGCACAGATAACTCCGCGCTGGGTTGAAGTAGCGAGAAAATCCCCCGGCACCTCGAGTGTTCAGGCTTCTTGCCTGGCGCGGGCTTTCTTCCGATCCCGGCGTTTTTCGCTCGCATCGACCCCGACAGTTCCAGCCAAGTCGCCGGTAATGTTATTCATCGTCCGAGCCATGTCGAGGATAGCGTCAATACCGGCAACGAGTGCTACTGGTGCCATGGACAGCCCTGCCGTATTAACGGCCATGGTCAACATGATGATCCCTGCTCCTGGAACACCGGCGGTGCCAATGGAAGCCAGGACACCGACCAAGATCACCGAGATGATTTCCGCAACAGACAGCGTGGTGCCCATAGCATCCGCAACAAAGACAACGGAAGCACCCACATAGATCGCGGTGCCGTCCATATTGATGGTGGCACCCAAGGGTAGTGTGAGCGAATAGGTGCTCTGTGGGATGCCGAGTTTTTCAGCAGCACGGCTAGAGACCGGAAGTGTACCTGAGCTAGAACGGGTGACAAATCCGGTCAGCATGGGTTCTTTGGCGGCCTTGAAGAATTCGAGGGGCGAACGTCGCATCGCAAGAATGAAGACGGCATACACCACGAGCATGACCACGACCGCGCCATAAATCACCAGGATGAGCTGTCCCAGTGGCACCAACGCTGAGACACCGATGTCACCGATCGCCACGGCTATCAGTGCAAAGACGCCAATGGGGGAATACTCCAGCACACCCCGAATAATCAGGAACAAGATCTCTTGCCCGGTCACGCAGATCTTGCGAATCGTCAAGGCCCCGTCGCGGATGCTCTCGTTATGACTATCGATCAAATAGGCCAGGGCAAAACCGACGATCAGCACGACAAACATAATGGCCAAGATGTCGCCCTCGGCCAGTGCCTGGAAGATGTTCTCCGGAAAAATATTGACAAATACGTCCGCTACGGGGGTGGGGCTTCCTCACCTTCTTGAGTAGCGTTCTCCGGGGCTGACAGGCCGCTCCCCGGGTTCACGAGCAGAGCTAGTCCCAGTCCAATGGAAATAGCAAAGCAGGTCGACAGCAGATAGTAGATGAAGATTTTTCCGCCAATACGACCGAGCTTTTGCGGGGTCACCGACGTAATTCCCACGATGAGCGTGGCCACGATGAGGGGAATGACCAGCATGTTGAGCAGGCGCAGGAAGATTTCGCCGAACGGCTCTAGGACCGTTGCGTCTTCGCCCCAGATCAGGCCGACGATGAGTCCAGCAAGAAGGGCTATGGCCAGTTTCCAGATCAGTGGGAAATCTAGATACCGTCTCCACCACGAATTCTTTGTGGACATCATCGACTCCTTGAGAATTTAGCCCAGGGCGTGCCACCTTACGGCGCACTGTCTCAAGGCGTCTTCCCTTAAGATCACTCGTCCCCGGCGTGTAACCGTCAACACCCCTCGATCGCAGTGGGTATCGCGAGGAGGGTCTGTATATATGCGCTTACAGGGATCGTACACAGCCGAACGGGTTGCGTGGCTCACAAGGCTAAACATGAACCAATGCTGGTCGATATCCCTTCGTATATCTCGAGCTGGGTGTCGCGCTGGGAAAGGCAGAGCTAGCCGCGGGCTTTGCGAGTGAAGGCCGAGATGCCGGTGATATCCCGGCCGACGATCAGAGCCTGGATGGAGTCGGTGCCTTCGTAGGTGGAGACGACTTCCATATCGGTTAGGTGCCGGGCGACGTGGTGTTCCAGCAGTAACCCGTTGCCACCTATCATGTCGCGGGCTTGACGGCAGATGGCCAACGCGGTGCGCGCTGTGGTCATTTTGACCAGGGAGGCCATGGCCTGGGTGAGCTGGTCTTGTTCTTGCAGTTCGGCCATCCGGGTGGTGAGTAGCTGAATTTGGGTGAGATCGGCGAGCATGGTGGCCAGTTTTTCTTGCACCAGCTGGAAAGAGGCAATCGGGGAGCCGAATTGTTCGCGCTGCAGGGCGTATTGGGCAGCGAGCTCGAAACCGGCCATGGCGTGGCCGACGGCTTCCCAGCTGGCCCCGCCCCGGGTGGCATTGAGCACCCGGGTGACGCCGGCGAAAGATTCGCAGTGCGCCAGCCGGTTCTCCTCGGGGACGACGACATTGTCGATGATGATATCGGCCTGCACGATGGCGCGTTTAGCCATCTTGCCTTCGATCGGGGTGGGCCGATATCCGGGTGGAAAGGTGCCATCGGGCTGTTTTTCGACAACGAAGGCTTTGACCTTACCGTCGGCGACGTCCCGGGCGTAGACCACGGTGCGATCGGCAGCGTGACCGTTGCCGATCCAGCGTTTATGGCCGTTGAGCACCCAGGTCTCGCCCTCGCGCCGGGCCGAGGTTTCGAGCGAGACCGAGTCGGAGCCGTGGGCGGGCTCAGTTAGGGCAAAGGCCCCGGTTTTGGTGATCCGAGCCATCTCGGGTAGCCAGCGTTGGCGTTGTTCTTCTGAGCCCAGCAGGTAGATCGAGCCCATGGCGAGGTTGGAGTGCACGCCGAGGAAGGTGTTGATTGACCCGTCGATGCGCCCGAATTCTCGGGCGACGATCCCGGCGCCGAGGCGGGAGAGCCCGGGGCAGCCGTAGTCGGGGATGTAGGTGCCGATCACCCCGAGTCCGGCCAACGGCTCCAGCACCGCGGTGGGTAGCTCGGCTCGCTCCCAGTGCTCGTTGATCACCGGCAGGATGTGTTCGTCCCCGAAGGCACGGATGCGGTCGCGTAAGTCACGAAGCTCCGGGCTGAGGCTTGCATCGAGCTGAAAGTAGTCGGCGTGGTGGATGACATCGTGCGGTGTTGCCATGGTGGGTCCTTGGTGGCTGGATGCTCTGAGAACAGAGCTAGCTGGTTTGGGCTACCAAAAGGTCGCGCAACGGTTCAGGGATCGGGGTGGGGCGGTTGGTTTCGGCGGAGAGCACCACCAGTACGGCTTCGGCATAGACACAGGGGTGGGGTTGGCTGAGTTCGTGGCCGAGGGTGAAGGAGGTGTTGCCGACTTTCGTGACCCACACGCGGGCGTCGACGGCGTGACGGTAATCGGGGTCTTCGGGGAGATAATGCACCGGGGCGACGTAGTCGATGGTGGTCGCCCGCACCAGCCGGTAGGTGCCGGCGACATTGCCGTCGGAGGAGTCACCGGTCCAGGACTGATTGGCCAGCACCCGGGCCTCTTCGATCAGGGTGAGTAGCGTGGCGTTATTGACGTGGTGGTTGAGGTCTTGATCGGCCCAGCGCAGTTGCAACCGGGTGTGAAAAGCGTTGGAGGGGGCGCGAGATTCTGCGGGCACGAGCGTTAGCTTTCTGTGTGGTGGTGCGGGTTTTTGGGTTCGGTGGTGCGGATAAACTCCAACGCCCAGTCGTGGGAATCGCCCAACTCGGGTGGTAGGTGTCGGTAGGAGATCGGGGAGCGGGAGAAACTCATCGGGTTGGCAATGACCGGCACGGTGCGCTCGGGGTTGTTCTCGTCTGTCATGGTCACGACGGGGTTGAGGCCAAGGTCCTCGGCCAGTTGCACGCCACCATCAATGCCCAGGATAGGCCCGCAGGGCAGGCCCACGTTGCCGAAGACAGCCGTCCAGTTTTCGGCGGTATCGGCGGCCAAGGCCTCTTCGAGCAAGACGCGGAGTTCTTCCCGGTTGGCGTTGCGTTGAGACATGGTCGCAAAGCGGGGGTCGCTTGCCAGGTCGGGAGTACCCAGGGCGGTGACCAGACGCGAGAATTGGGCGTCGTTGCCACAACAGATGATCAGCGGGCCGTCGCTGGCGTGGAAGGGCCCATAGGGAAACAGGCTGGGGTGGTCATTGCCCATCCGGGTGGGGACGTTGCCGGCCGCGGCGTAGCCGCCGGACTGATTGGCCAATCCCGATAAGGCGGAGGAGAACAGGTTCAATGCCGCATGTTGGCCGAGTCCGGAGCGGTCTTTTTCACGCAGGCCGGCCAGGATCGCCACCGCGGCGTGTAAGCCGGTCATGATATCGAAGATGGCCACACCGGAGCGTTGCGGGTCACCGTCGGGCTCACCGGTCAGTGACATCATCCCGGACATCGCCTGGACCAGCAGGTCGTAGCCCGGCATCTTGGCCCCGCCGGCGGTGCCGAAACCGGTAATGGAGGCGTGCACCAGGTGGGGCCACCGCTTCGCGACAGAATCGGGATCGAGTCCGAATTTCTGCAGGCCACCGGCCTTGAAGTTCTCGATGAACACATCGGACCGATCCAGCAGATCGTAGGCGGTCTGTAAGTCTGTTGCCTCGGTCAAATCCAGCACCATGGAGCGCTTATTGCGGTTGACTGAGAGGTAATAGGTGGAGATACCCTCCCGCATCGGGGGTTTCCAGGTGCGGGTCTCATCCCCGGAGGGCGCTTCGACCTTGATGACGGTAGCACCCAAGTCGGCTAACAACATGGTGCAATAGGGGCCGGCTAGGACCCGAGAGAAGTCGGCGACCACCACCCCAGCCAATGGTCCTTCGGTGGGGGTACTGGAATCATGCGTTGCGGAGTGCTCAGACATCATCGGCGGTGTCCTCTACCTCGGGTCGTCGAAACAACAAATGTGGCTCAGTTCATATCTATAGCACGGAGGACTCCAACGGCGACCTATTTGACGACGACGAAATCAATGGTGATTGATAAGCGACGCGGAATAATTGGTGATGGTTCGGACTTGATGACGGTCATGCGGTCATGCAGCGCAAGATGCAGGACCGTTAATGTGAGGTCGCGAGATTAGAGGGGTGGCTGTCCTGGTTCACCGAGTCGTGCTGGAAACGGGGCCTAGCAACGGTCATGTAGGTACTTGTGTCGAGATACCGGCTCAAGCATCATGAGGCCGAGCCTGATGCTGAGGCGGGCGTCCTGTTACACCCGACATATTTAGTTGGGCTGAGATAAATTTGAATCAAGAAGTGGAAGCTGACCTGTGGGAACTAAAAGAGGGAGTTCATGGCGACGACAAAGGCGCGATCAAAGCCTAAGAAAAGCTTGGAGCAGACTCTCTGGGAGGCAGCAGACAAGCTGCGCGGCAATCAGGAGCCCAGCGAGTACAAGCATGTCGTCCTTGGCCTGGTGTTCCTGAAGTACGTATCGGACCGGTTTGAAGAGCGGCGCGAACAGCTGAAAGTTGAGCTTTCAGAGGAAGGTATTAAGCCGGAGCGAGCCGAGTCATTTCTTGAGGACCGCGACGAATACACCAGCAAGAACGTGTTCTGGGTGCCAGAGAAGGCTCGGTGGGACTCGATACAATCGGACGCAAAACAAGTAGACGTGGGGCAACAGATCGACCAGGCGATGGATCTCATCGAAAAAGAGAACCCTTCTCTTCGTGGCGTGCTACCCCGTAATTACGGACGTGAAAGCTTAGACAAGCGGCGTCTCGGCGAGCTCGTGGATCTCATCGGCTCAATCGGATTCACTGAAGCAGACGACCACGGCGCGGATGACGTCCTCGGGCGAGTGTACGAATACTTCCTCGGGCAGTTTGCAGGTAAAGAAACCGGTAAGGACGCCGGGGCGTTCTACACCCCGCGTTCCGTAGTCAAGACACTGGTAGAGATGCTGGAGCCATATAAGGGTCGTGTTTATGACCCCGCTGCCGGCTCAGGCGGCATGTTTGTCCAGTCCGCAGAGTTTGTGAAGGCACATGGTGGTAAACGTACTGACATCTCCGTGTACGGGCAGGAATTCACCGATACGACCTGGAAGCTCGCGAAGATGAATCTCGCGCTGCGGGGTATCGAGGCGGACATGGGGTCGCACTCTGCAGACTCATTCACCGAGGATCTTCACCAGGATCTCCGCGCGGATTACGTGATCGCGAATCCACCATTCAATGTTTCCGACTGGTGGGATGAGAAGCTGAAAGACGACCCACGGTGGAAGTTCGGAACCCCTCCCAAAGGTAATGCGAACTTCGCGTGGGTCCAACACTTCATCTATCACCTGGCACCCGGTGGTACGGCAGGGTTTGTTCTTGCCAACGGATCATTGTCCTCGAAGAACAGCGGTGAAGGCGAGATTCGTCAGAAACTGGTTGAAGAAAATCTGGTGGACTGTATCGTCGCGATGCCCGATAAGTTGTTCTTCAACACTGGTATTCCGGTCGCACTGTGGTTCGTCTCGAAGGGGCGCGCGGGCAATGGACACCGTGAGCGACGTGATGAGGTGCTGTTCATTGATGCGCGCAAGCTGGGACGAATGGAGTCCCGCCGACTTCGCGTGCTTGACAACGACGATATTGAAAAAATTGCAAGCACCTACCATGCCTGGCGCAACCATGACGGTGGCTACGAAGATGTGCCAGGTTTCGCGAAGTCCGCAACGATCTCAGACATCGAGAAACAGTACTTCGTGCTTACGCCAGGCCGGTACGTCGGTGTGCCCGAGGCGGAAGTTGACGATGAGCCGATCGACGGAAAGATCGAACGCCTCACGAAAGAGCTGTTTGATGAGTTTGAGCGTGGGCGCGAGCTTGAGGATGAAGTTCGGGCTCAAATGAAGGCTTTGCGCTCATGACCAACACAACCTTTCGTCCTCTCGGTGAGCTTGTGGTGAACCTTAGCCGGATGCGAGTACCAGTCAAAGCTGCGGATCGACGCCTTGGTTCGTACCCCTACTATGGGGCCAGCGGGGTCGTGGACTACGTTGACGACTACCTCTTCGATGGACTCCATCTACTGGTAGCCGAAGATGGGGAAAATCTTCGCAGCCGAAAGACACCGATCGCCTTCTTGGCTAACGGTAGATTCTGGGTCAACAATCACGCTCACGTGCTCCAGGGCAATGACGAGAACGACACTCGATACCTGTCCTATGCGCTGGAGGCTGCGGACGTTTCGGCCTATGTGACCGGATCTGCACAACCCAAGTTGAGCCAAAGATCTTTGAACGCGATTGAGATCCCAGCGCCTTCATTAGATGAGCAGCGCGCGATTGCCGCGACGCTCGGCGCGCTCGATGACAAGATCGAGTCGAACCGGCGAGCGATTGGCCAGATTGGCGATCTAGTAGATGCGTACTCAGAGCGGTTCGGTAAAGCCCTTCCAACTGTGTCTCTGGGCACCCTCACGACAGTTTTTAAGAAGACAGTCAAACCAACAGCCTTAAATGGAAGGCTAGTGGACCACTTTAGTCTCCCTGCGTTCGATGCGGGTGCTAGCCCGGAGAGGGTATCTGCCTCGACCATCATGAGCAACAAACTCGTGGTGCCACCTGGAGCTATTCTCTTATCGAGGCTAAATCCGCGTTTCAATCGCACATGGTGGACTTCAGTAAATCCAGCAGTTCCCGGCTTGGCCTCAACGGAGTTCCTCGTTTTCACCACAACATCCGCAACTGATTTAGCAGCGGTATGGTTAGCTCTTCGAGATCCTTCTTTCCGCGATGAATTGCCAAGGCGAGTTACGGGAACCTCTGGGAGCCACCAGAGAGTCAGGCCCGATGATGTTTTAGGAATCTCGGTTCCGGACTTCCGGGGCGTAGATCCGGAGCTTAAAAAGGCAACCCTCGCGATGTTGAGGACTGCGAACCAGTTAAGGACGCAGTTGGGCAAACTCGTAGCCCTTCGCGACGCCCTCCTCCCCGAACTTCTCTCCGGCCGTATCCGTGTTCCTGTGGAAGGTGCTGATGTATGACCAGTTTTAACGAGAACACCGTCGAGCAAGCCGCTCTAGAGTATTTTGCCGATCTGGGATATCGGCGAGTTCATGGTGTTGATATCGCCCCCGACGGGCCTAACGCGGAACGTGACTCTTATGAAGACGTGACCTTATGGGGAAGGTTGCGTGAGGCGCTAGAACGGATCAACCCTGGCACCGATGCCGCGCTTATCGATGAGGCGGTCAAGACTGTTCAGCGAGCTGAGTCCCAGAGCCTGATCGATGAGAATGCACGCCTGCATCAGCTCATCATCGACGGCGTGGCCGTCGAGCATCGTAGCGACGACGGTCAGCTTCGCACCACCCGACTCGGGCTCGTAGATTTCGAGCAACCTGAGAATAATGACTGGGTCGTGATCAACCAGTTCACGATCGTTGAGAACGGTAAGACGCGTCGGCCCGATGTTCTCGTGATGGTCAACGGTATGCCTCTGGCGTTGCTGGAGCTGAAGAACCCGGCCAAAGAACAGGCGACCTTGAAATCCGCGTGGAACCAGATACAGACTTACCGCAACGACATTCCCTCCGTGTTCGTCCCCAATGCCGTTACCGTGATCTCAGACGGCACCTCAGCTGCGATGAGTAGCTACTCGGGAGCATTTGAGCACTATGCCCCCTGGAAGACCATTGGGGGACGTGATGTCGTGACTGACCGTCCCTCTCTGGAAGTTCTCATTAGAGGAGTCTTCGAACCAAACCGATTCCTGGATTTGTTGAGGAACTTCATCGTCTTTAGCGATGAGACCGTCACCGACAAAGCAACCGGACAGCCCACTCGGGCGCTGGTGAAACGTGTGGCGAAATACCATCAGTATTGGGCAGTCAACACCGCTGTAGAGTCCACGGTACAAGCCTCGAGCCCCGATGGCGACCGTCGCGGTGGCGTCGTATGGCATACCCAAGGTTCGGGCAAGAGCTTCGAGATGCTGTTTTATGCGGCCAAGATTATGCGCGACCCACGCATGGCAAACCCCACTCTAGTGTTCATTACCGACCGGAACGATCTAGACGACCAGCTCTACGGCGAAACCTTTGCGCCGGCGAGAATTTTGCCGGAGACACCCGTGCAAGCGACAACGCGCTCCGACCTTCGGGATAAGCTCAAACGTGCCTCCGGTGGGATCATTTTTACCACTTTGCAAAAATTCGCACCCGGTGAAGACGGGGATAATAACTCCGTGCTGACTGATCGGCGGAATGTCGTGGTGGTTGCTGACGAGGCCCACCGCAGCCAGTACGGGTTCGGTCAGACGCTCGACCGCAATGGCCGTCTCAAAGCGGGGCTGGCCAAACATATGCGTGATGCTCTACCCGGTGCGACATATCTAGGGTTTACCGGGACACCCATCGAGTCAAATGACAAGTCCACGCGGGCGGTGTTTGGCGACTATATTGACGTGTACGATCTCACCAGGGCTGTCGAAGATAGTGCTACCGTCCGGATTTTCTACGAATCACGGCTGGCGAAGGTGACGCTATCGGAATCGGACCTTGACGCGCTTGATGAGCTTGCCGACGAGATTACGGAGGGTGTTGACGAAGATGAGGCAGAAGCCGCGAAATCGCGTTGGTCACGCTTGGAAGCAATTGTCGGCTCTGAGTCGAGACTAGACCTGATAGCTCACGATATCGTTGAGCACTGGGAGAAACGACGGGAAGCCTTATTCGGCAAGGGCATGATCGTCACGATGAGCCGTCGTATCGCGGTGAGACTTTACGAGAAAATCGTTGCGCTACGTCCTGACTGGCACTCGGACGATCCTGCTCAAGGCAAGATTAAGGTCGTCATGACCGGATCGGCTTCTGATCCTGCTGAGTTCCAGCCCCATATCCATTCCAACGAGGTCCGTAAGGAGCTCAAGCTCCGGGCGAAGAATGCCGACGACCCGTTAGAGCTGGTCATTGTTCGTGACATGTGGCTGACCGGATTCGATGCGCCCGCCATGCACACCATGTACGTGGATAAGACCATGCGGGGCGCAGGGCTGATGCAAGCCATTGCTCGGGTGAATCGAACTTTCCGCGACAAGCCGGGTGGCCTCATCGTGGACTATATTGGTCTGTTCTCCAACCTGCAACAAGCCCTCAAAGAGTATTCACCATCGGATCAAGACCAGACAGGGGTTCCACTTGAGGCGATGGTGCGGGTGATGTTGGAGAAATACGATATTATTCGTGGAATTCTTCACGGTGTTGAATATAACTCCTCCCCCTCGCTATCGGCCTCCCAACGACTCAACGAGTATGCGAAAGTCCTGGACTTTGTCATGGCCGATGATGATCGAACCTCGCGATTCAACGATCAAGTACTCGCATTGGCAAAGGTCTTCGCCCTTGTTGGCGCGCACGAAGAAGCCACCAAAATCCAGGATGATGTCAGATTGTTCACCGACGTGAGGGCCGCGATCCTGAAAATCCAGAACCCCGATTCGGGTCTGGGCGGTTCCGGGTCGGTGGAAATAGACACAGCATTAGGACAGTTGCTCAATGAGGCTATTGCTTCTGACCAAGTCCTTGATGTTTATCAACTGGCTGGTGTAGAGACCCCTGAGATTTCCCTGCTGAGTGACGAGTTCTTGGACTCCCTCGCTGATCAGGACAGGCCCAATTTGCAGATTGGTCTGTTGCGACGGATTATCAACGACCAGCTTCGCACGATTAGACGGCGGAATGTCGTGCAAGGTCGGAAGTACTCCGAAATGCTCGATGCGGCCGTGAACCGGTATACAAACCAGTCACTTACCGCTGCGGATATTATTGCTGAGCTCGTCAAACTCGCTAAGGAAATGCGAGATTCAGATCAGAGGACAGAAAACCTCGGTCTGAGTGTCGCCGAAGTAGCCTTTTATGATGCTATTGCTCAGAACGATGCTGCCGTCCTACAAATGGGCGATGACACGTTGAAGCAAATCGCCATCGACCTCGTGCAGGCCGTTCGAAACAGTGTGGTCATCGACTGGGAGCATAAGGAGAGCGTGCGTGCCGCAATGCGGTCCAAAGTCCGACGTTTGCTGGCGAAGTACGATTACCCGCCAGATGCCGAAGCCAAGGCGATCGAACTTGTCCTAGAGCAGGCACAAGTACTTGCTAGCCAAGAAAACGTTGCTTAAAGGCGCTGTAAGACATCGGGTAACTTTCAAGGGTGCACGAGAGCCCCCGACACGACAGTGCACTTTTACAGATGACTGGCCACTACTGCCTTGCGTGGACAGCTTCGTCGAGAACCGAGAGCCTTAGTACCCCGCGCATTGTGAGTTTTAAACATCAACAGCGTGATTCAAAACCGCCACCCGTCTTGGTCATTCTCAGTGCCGTCTTCACCACCCTGGGTTCTGGCTCACCTTGGGATAGCGGGAACCGGACGATTTGCTCTTGGTTGGAGTTTGATTTACCCGCCCGTGGTGTGCTTGTGCGAGGAGGAATACGAGCTAACATCTATGTGACATAGATCACTTCATGGGGAGGGCTCGTTCGTGTCGCAGACGCTGTTCATTCATCACCGCATCTACACCTTGGCCGGCGTGACGCCGATTGACGGGGCGATCCTTGCTGCAGATGGGAAGATCCAATTTGTCGGTGCGCTGGACGACGCGCGAGGTCTTGCATCGGAGAGCTGTGTAGAGGTTCGGCTTCCTGGAGAAGTCGTTCTTCCCGGATTTCATGACGCACACATTCACACTGGCGATATGGCGCGAGGGCTGGTGGCACCTCAGCTGGGTGGAGCCACAAATTACCAAGAAGTGTTGCGACGGTTGTCCGAGTTTGCAACATTCCGGTCGGGTGAAACCTGGGTGCTTGGCGGACGTTGGGATTCTCATGAATGGCACTGCGGATCGGCTCCAGATAAGGCTGACCTCGATGCGATTTTTGGGGCGACACCTGCGGTGCTACAAAGCGTCGATGGACACGCCTCGTGGGCAAATTCTGCTGCCCTTGCGCAGGCGGGAATTCACCGCGAAAGCCCCGAAGCTCAGGGTGGTGAGATCGTTCGGGACGATACGGGTGACCCCACAGGATTATTGCGAGAAGCTGCACAAGATATACCTCGTCGGATGGCAGAGAGTTCGCTTGAACCGCAGCTTCCCGACCTGATCAGTACCACTCAGGATGAGCTGATTCGTCTTGGCATTACCCAGATCACGGATTTCGATGGAGAAGAAATCCGGAACGTGTATCAACAACTGGATGACGCCCGAAAGCTTCGTTTGCGGGTTAATAAAGCGGTACAAGCAGCTGATCTTGAGCTCGCGATAGCGCAGGGGCGTCGAACCGGTGCGGGCTCTGATTACCTGCGGACCGGTCCCGTAAAGTTCTTTTCCGACGGTGCGTTGGGGACCCACTCTGCTTTGGTCTCAGAACCCTATGCAGACTCCACCCCAGAGCAGCCGTGTAACTGTGGCATCGCGGTTACGAGTGTTGCGGACCTCGTCACTGGTGTCACGCGAGCGAATGCACACGGGCTGTCAACAGCCATTCACGCGATTGGCGACCAGGCCAACACCAACGTCTTAAAGATCTACGCCGGTGTGTTTCTGTCCACCCGTGCCAACCGGTTGGTCAACCGCATCGAACACGCCCAGCATCTCAGTCACACCGACGTCGCCCGTTTTGCCTCCTACGGCGTGGTGGCTTCACAACAACCCACGCATTGCACCACCGACTATCCACTGAACTCCAAACGTCTCGGTGACCGCCCGCTGGCTAGTTATGCCTGGAAGACTCTCCTTGACGCGGGGGCCCTGGTCGCATTCGGATCCGATGCTCCCGTTGAACCAGCGAATCCATGGTTTGCTATCCACGCCGCAGTTACCCGGCGCACCCGAGAACCGAATGCGCTGACAGATGGTAAGACCTCAGAAACGTTGACTGTTGCCCAAGCACTTCATGCTCACACACAGTCGCCGGCAGACGCACTAGGACTTGGGGAGTTGAGCGGAACCCTTGCCCCGGGAAAGTATGCGGATTTCATTGCCTGCGACCAAGACCCCTTTGAAGTAGGACCCACCGATCTCTGGAAAACACAGGTGCAGGCCACAGTGATTGGCGGGACGGTCCAATATTCTGCGCCAGATTCCGCAGACGTCGGATGAAAACATCATCCCGAAAGGTGAAAATACGCGTGAAGAACGTCAAAACATGGAGCCTCGTCACAGTACTTGCTGGGTCGTTACTCGGCCTGAACGGTTGCGGAGCGGAAGCGCTGTGGCTCATTGATGAGGAAACCGATCCAGCAAAAATAGACCTCAGCGATTTCGAGGCAACCCCGGTACCCGAGGAAGAGAAGGCCAAAGAAATCATCGAGAGGATAGAGCCTCAAGAAGAACTTCACGCCATGCTTCCTCCCGAATACCGCGCTGGGCTGAAATGGACAACGTCAGTCGGCTACCCGCCAATGGAACTGTGGGCGAGCAATAACGAAGACATTATCGGCGTCGATCCCGCAATGGCACGAGCAATGTCCGCGGCCCTTGGTGTTGAGATGACCTTGGAAGACCAGGAATTCAACGCCATGATTCCAGGGTTGATCTCCGGGCGCTACGACGTATTGGCCAGTTCGATGACCGACACGGAAGAACGACGGGAGACGACGTCCTTTGTGAGCTATGTGAAGTCTGGCAACGCGTTCCTGGTGGAAAAAGGCAATCCGCTCAACGTCGAGGTACCAGAGGATCTATGTGGCAAAAAAGTAGCACTGGTCGATGGTGGCTCTAGTGCTGCATTTGCTGAAGGTGTTTCAGCAGAATGCGAAAGCAATAACGAGGAACCGTATGAAATTTTGAGGTTCGAACAAGATCAGACTGCCAATCTAGCGCTGGAAAGCGGGCGAGCCGATGCCACGGTCACCGATCTGCCGGTTGCACTGTCTCACGCAAGTTCCGACAACAAAAATTTTGAAGCGGTCCCGATCGACGGCGACGAGGCCATCTGGGGTATTGGCATTGATAATGCGCAAACACAACTCGCCGAAGCCATACAGGCTGCCATGCAGTATCTGATGGATGAGGGCTACTACGAGGAGATTCTTGCCGCCTGGGACGTCGAGGTCATGGCGGTCGACGAGGCCACACTAAACGGGGAATGACCAAGAAAGGGAAAACCGTGGAGAGAAGAACTGAACCTTTTGTCTTAGCAGATGGAAGAACGATTCCCGTTGCACCGGTCAAACATGTCAAACGGTGGTTCGTCGGCGCAATTGCCATTGCGGTGCTGATCTGGTTGCTGTCGGTTCTGGTCTTCAACGAGCGGATTCGTTGGGATCGAGTGTGGGAATACCTGTTTTTCCCTAATATTCTCAGCGGAGTCGGCGTCACCATCTATATCAGCATCGTGGCAACGATTCTCGGGCTCGTGCTTGGTGTTTTCATCGCGATTATGAAGTTGTCGAATAACCCAGTACTCCGGTGGATCGCTGAAGGCTATATTTGGTTTTTCCGCGGCACTCCGGTGCTGGTGCAACTGATCTTCTGGTTTAATCTGGCGTTTCTCCTGCCGTACTTGGTGCTCAAAATCCCCTTCACGAATCTCGGGTTTCGATGGGACACGAATGAGCTCATCTCTGGCTCCACCGCTGGAATCTTAGGGCTGGGCCTGAACCTGTCTGCCTATTTCGCAGAGACAGTGCGAGCCGGAATAATGGCGGTCGACCGAGGGCAGACCGAAGCTGCGTTGGCCTCAGGAATGACGCGCGGACAAACCACCCGGTTGATTGTCTTGCCCCAGGCACTGCGCATCATCATTCCGCCGACAGGCAACGAGTTCATCTCGATGTTGAAGACCACCTCACTGATCGTGGTCGTGGCCGGTAATGACTTGATGACCAATGCCAGCCAAATCTACAAGCAAAACAACCTCATCATCGAGCTACTGATTGTGGCAAGTATTTGGTACATGGTGATGACCGCGATTGCCACGTACGGGCAGTCACTGCTGGAAAAACGGTTTGGTAAAGAACGCGTCCGTGCCATTCGTGGCACCACTTTCAGCCAGAAGGTTGTTGAAGCCACGACCGGTGCAATCAAAATCCCTCAGGGCTCGAGAAAGGGCTGACCCATGGCTAGCGACACATCACTTGTTCACGCGCATGGAGTGCGCAAAGCATTCGGCAACCACGAAGTCCTCCGTGGTATAGATTTCAGCGTCAAGCCGGGAGAGGTCTCGGTCATCATCGGACCGAGCGGATCCGGTAAGTCGACGTTCTTACGGGCGATCAACGGCTTAGAGACGCTCGACCAAGGAAGCCTCGTCGTTGATGACCAGCAAGTTGGGTTCGACTTCCGTGATGGAAAGTACCACGAGTGGCCCGATAAGCGCTGGGCTGAGTTTCGAGCCGGAATCGGGATGGTTTTTCAGCGTTTTAATCTCTATGGCCATCTCACTGCGGTCGAAAACGTGACGATCGCGCTGGTCCATGTCAAGAAGATGAGCAGGTCCGAAGCAAAAGAGATCGCAGAACGAGAACTACACCACGTAGGTCTGGCGGAGCATCAACATAAACGTCCCCACCAGCTCTCAGGCGGTCAGCAACAGCGCGTTGCGATTGCCCGTGCCTTGGCGATGGAACCAAAGCTGATTCTCTTTGACGAGCCCACCAGCGCATTGGATCCAGAACTGGTCGATGAAGTGCTGGAAACGATGAAAACTCTCGCGAAAGCGGGCATGACCATGATTGTGGTCACCCATGAAATCGGGTTCGCCCGAGAAGTGGCCGATACTATTTCCTTCTTTGATGATGGACAGATAGTGCTACGGGAAGCGCCGGAACAATTTTTCACCAGCGACAACACCCGGGTTCAGGGGTTTTTGGAGCGGGTGCGCTAGGGACAACGCGGTGGACCAGCCCTACTGCGCCAGTGGCGGGCGCTGGGCGTTATCGGTGGGTGGCTCAGCCGGGTCGTTACCCAGGCGCAGGATGTTGTTCTGCTCATCGACGTGCACCACGGTGGGTTCGTAGGTGCGGGCTTCTTCGTCGTCCATTTGCGCGTAGGCAATCAAGATGACGAGGTCCCCGGGGTGGACCAGGTGCGCGGCCGCCCCGTTGATGCCCAGGACCCGAGTGCCTCGCTGTCCGGCGATAGTGTAGGTCTCCAGGCGAGCGCCATTGGTGATATCGACAATCGAGACCAACTCACCGGGCAGAATTCCGGCAGCATCAAGCAGGTCCTGGTCGATGGTCACCGAACCAACGTAGTTCAGGTTGGCTTCAGTCACCGTGGCGCGATGGATTTTCGCGTGAAACATGGTACGGAGCATGCCTCCTAGTCTAGGGGGCTTGGGGACAGACCGTGACCTTCAGTGACCGAGCCAACGTCGATGGTCGCCACGTAGCCCGGAAGGGGACCCTCACCACGGTGAGGGATAGCAGACTACAGCAGGGCTATATACCCATTTAGCCTTGCCTAGGATTGCTGGAAGCTCGACAGCGTCAGCGAGATACTTGAGCCATGAAAAAGATCGCGACTTTCATTCGGCAGTATCCCATTGTGGCCATTACCTTGGTGTTGCTTGTCGTCGTGCTCGCCTGCGAGTTCTCCGGTGCCAC
Source organism: Auritidibacter sp. NML100628 (assembly GCF_003185985.1). NCBI lineage: Bacteria > Bacillati > Actinomycetota > Actinomycetes > Micrococcales > Micrococcaceae > Auritidibacter > Auritidibacter sp. NML100628. The sequence continues at coordinate 52,795 of NZ_QHLP01000006.1, read as the reverse complement.
CACTGCGGCGCAGTGGATTGCCACCGGGTATGTCATTGTCATTATTGCCTTGACCGCCTTCGACATGATTCGCGATATTCTGCGTGGCCACTTTGGCCTCGACATCCTTGCGTTGGTGGCGATGATTGCCTCCATTGCGGTGGGTGAATATATCGCAGCGATGATTATCGTGCTCATGCTCTCGGGTGGTGAAGCGATTGAAGACTACGCCGCCCAACGAGCGACCAAAGACCTCGACGCGTTGTTGAAGATGGCGCCAAATACCGCGCACCGGTTGCGCAGCGATGACCCGGACGCCACCGCCGATGACATTGACGTCACCGAGGTCGCCGAGGGCGATCTATTACTGGTCAAGCCTGCCGAAGTAGTGCCGGTCGACGGTGAATTGATCAGCGATTATGGCGACTTCGACGAGTCCTCGCTGACCGGTGAGAGTCTGCCGGTCCAATACGAACGCGGTCACGCGGTGCTGTCGGGTTCCATCAACGGTCAGCGGGCGGTGCGGATCCGTGCCACGGCAGACTCCAACTCCTCCCAGTATCAGAAGATTATTGCGCTGGTAGCAGAAGCCGAGCAAGCCAAAGCCCCCACCGTGCGGGTGGCCGACCGGTTTGCGGTCCCGTTCACGCTCGTCTCGTTGGCCATCGCCGGTCTGGCTTGGTGGCTGTCGGGCGACCCGGTCCGTTTCGCCGAAGTACTGGTGCTGGCTACCCCGTGCCCGTTGTTAATTGCTGCCCCGGTGGCATTCATGGGTGGGATGAGTTCCAGTACCCGTAACGGCATTATCGTCAAAGGTGGAGCCACCCTGGAGGCGTTGGCGCGGGCCAATTCAGTGGCCTTCGATAAGACCGGTACCCTCTCCTACGGCCAGCCCGAACTGGTTGACGTGATCCCCGCCGACGGGGTGGATGCCGACGAGTTGCTCACCGTGGCGGCCTCAGCTGAGCAGTACTCCTCCCACGTGCTCGCCGAAGGCGTGATCTCTGCAGCTTATGAGCGTGGACTGAGGCTGACCACCACCGAGGATGCGAACGAAATTGCGACCAATGGTGTCACTGCGGTCATCGACGGTCGCCATGTGGTGGTGGGTAAGTTGGCTTTCGTTCAAGAGACCGACCCGGAGGCAACGCGTGTTCCGTTGGAGCCGGGACAAACCTCGGTGGCGGTGGCGATCGATGGCAGGTTTGCCGGTAGTTTATTGCTCGCTGACTCGCTGCGCGACAACTCCTCGACCACCGTCCGAGAGTTGCACGACCAAGGCATCGACACGATCGCGATGCTCACCGGCGATAATCAGGACACTGCCACCTCACTGGCTGAACAAGCTGGCATTGATACGGTCCACGCCGAACTGTTGCCCCACGATAAGGTGGAGATCATCAAGACTCTGCCCAGTCCGGTGATGATGGTCGGCGATGGCGTCAATGATGCCCCGGTGCTCACCGCCGCCGATGTCGGAATCGCCATGGGCGCTCGCGGAGCCACCGCTGCCAGCGAGTCCGCCGACGCGGTGATTGTCCGCGACGACATCAGCCGGGTGGGCTTGGCGGTGCGCATCGGTAAGCACACCTTCCGGATCGCGCTGGAAGCGATATGGATTGGCATCATCCTCTCGATCGGGCTGATGCTGGTGGCCGCCTTCGGCTACATCCCCGCTGTGTGGGGCGCGCTAACCCAAGAACTCGTCGACCTGGCCGCTATCCTCTACGCCCTGAGGGCACTGACCGGTGGGATCAAGGGCAAAAACAAAAACCGGGGCGCGGACCGTCATGACGAGGCCCAGCCCTCCGACGTCACGGAAGTTTCGCGTAGCTGACGCGTGCTCCCGGGGCTCTGGGTCCACCTGGCTTTTCTTATGGGATGGCGTGGCGACCTGTTTCATGGCGATGTAATTCGCCGGAGGCCAGGCGACCAACATGGCGAGTCAGAGCCTCGAGCGGTCCACGTCCGGTGACCGCCATCCAGAGGGGGCAGACGATCAGGGCGCCGATGACCATGAACAAAGCGGTGAGGTCCTCTTCAGCTGGCCCGATCCAGTCTCCGAGGTTGATGTTGCCATAGACGATCAGCGTGACCACCGCATGGGCCGCATAAACGGTCAGGGGCATGGCTCCCATCGCCGATAGCGGGTAGGTGACCCAACGTACCGGACCGCGACATATCAGCAGGCACGCTCCAAGGACCGTGGCACCGACGCCGAGGCCCAGCATGATTTCCAGACTGCCACCGGTGTGTGGGCGGCTCGAGGTTAGGCCCAATCTCAGCCATTCCACGGGGTCGACGGGTTCTTCTTCCGGAACAACGTCCCCTGGTTTCCACGACGAAGAATCGTCTGTGTCGTAGGGGTAGAAACTCCCGTCCTCGAGGTAGCCGTAGGAGTCTTCGCTGTCGTAAATACTCCCGTAGGAAGAGTAGCTCCCCTCATCCAGGGAGGTTCCGGCGCCGTCTTCAGTCAGCGAGGCCAGGAAAAAGCCCAGCGCGGCCACCACCAGACCGCCTAGCGCTAGCACCGTAGCCAGTCGGATACTGCGCAAATTGGAACGACCAATAGCCATACCGGTCAGGGCTAGTGCGAGCCAGGCGGTGAGCGGGTAGGGGCTGAAGAAGAGAAATGCCAGTGCGCCATCAAAGGAAGAGAGGGCATTAAGCATCTCCAACAGGACCGGGCCGATGATGGCGAATCCTGCTGCCCAGACCAACAGCCAGCGACGACGCAACCGCATAAACGGCATCATGGCAATATAGAGCATTCCGAAAATCGGCAAGATGACCGAGATGGGAGTGCCCAACGCCTCGAGGGCAAGACCGATGCCGAAAATGGTGGCCGCGCGCCCTAGCAAACGAAGACGCAAGAAAGGCAATGCCTCGATATCGGGACGCCGGGTGCCTCCGGTCATCATCGCCAGCGAGATCCCGGCCAATAGCGCGAATAACAACGAGGAAAAGCCGTGCACAATTCCCGGCCAGGTCGACGGTTCGGAAATTTCGAGCTCAGGAATTAACGCCATATGGGCGAAAATCATGCCAATAATGGCCAGAGCCCGGGCGACGTCGAGGCCCGGAACGCGGGGCGGTGTTATCAGCGTGCGCGCTGAACGAAAGGAAAGCACAACATGTATTTATCTCATGCTCTTCTGGAGAGCAAATGCGACACACTGTTGAGACCTTGTTGCAATAGTGGTGGCCGTCGTGTGGGAATCAGCGCGATGATCAACACAAAGACCCAGGACTCTTTCACTGGTGCCGAGAAAGCACCGAAAATGATGGCGACCTAGAGGATGGGCACCTTAGCCTCGTTGCTTGGTCAGGAACGTCAGCATCAGGTTGGCGAGGACTTCAGGTTGTTCAAAATGGAGGAAGTGAGGGGTGTTACTGCCTTCGAGGAGATGGAATTCCGCGCCGGGGATGGCGTCGGCAACTTTCTTCGACTGCCACGGTGGAGTGAGGAGGTCCTGTTCTCCGACTACCACTAGGGTCGGTGTTTTGATCTGGGCCAATCGGTCGAGGGTGTCATGAGCCAAGTCGGCGTCCCACTGCTCGACGGTGGTTTGGATCTGCACCTCACTCTGCGGCAACCCGCGCAGAACGGGGGCGAGAAATTCCGGGAGATCAGCACGGTCCAACGTTTCGGGAGAGAAGGCAAGACCGGTGGCTGTGGCGGCAACGTCTAAGTCACCTTGAGCGTACGGGTACCGGAGGGAAGTAATCACTGCGGCTTGGAACCCGTCGCAGCGACCCCACGTGGAGTAGAGGATCAGGGACTTGACGTGGTCCGGATAGTTGATTGCGAGCTCTTGTGCGACAGCGGAGCCAAGGGACCACCCCAGAATGTGCGCTTGAGGAATCTGCAGTGCGTCCATCAGGGCCGCCACATCCTGAGCCATTGAGCGGACTGAAATATCACCATCGCCACGGTCAGTCTCGCCGATCCCCCGGTTATCGAAGGTGATGACACGGTAATTCTGAGCAAATCGGTCTTCAAACTCGGCCCAGGTACCAATAGCTCCCGAGGTGCCCATGATCAGAATCAGAGGTTCGCCCGAGCCTTGCTCTTCGTAGTGAACATTGATGCCGGTCGAGATCTGCACGTGTGGCATGTGAGGCTTCTTTCTGGCGTCGAGTCGTTCTTATCTCTGTGACTGAGACTACCTGGGTTGCACGACCAGAGACCAGGCATACAGCAGACGTAGCGCCCTGTGCTTCTCGCGTTTCACGATAGCCTGGCAACTTCGACAGGACACTTCAGACAAAGATGCCTAGATACACTCTGCAGGGAGTGCATCTAGGCATCGGGAAGCGGTCGTGGGCTGTGAAACTAGGGTGATTCGTAGAAGATCGGAGCGTTGGGTCCTAGTGGCAAGTCGAGTCCCATCCAACCGATGGTCATCAACGTCCAGACGGCCCAGAATGCTAGCGAGTAGGGCAACATTACCGAGACCAATGAGCCGATGCCGATCTTCTTGTCGTAGCGTTGGGCCACCACGATGATCAGCGCAAAGTAGGTCATCAGCGGACTGAGGATGTTGGTGGCTGAATCCGAAACGCGGTAGGCGGCCTGGGTGAACTCCGGGGAGATGCCCAGCTGCATCATGATGGGCACCATGATGGGTGCCAGCATCGCCCATTTTGCGGAGGCCGAACCGATGAATAGGTTTACCAGGCCGGTGAAGAGCATGAAGAGCAACACCAGAGGAATTCCGGTGAGGTTGATCGAGTCTAGCGCTTCGGCGCAGAGGACCGAGAGAATCAGACCCAGGTTGGTTTGTTCAAAGTAGGCGATGAACTGACCTGCGGTGAAAGACAAGACCAGGAACATGGCCATCCCGGAAATGTATTTGGAGATGTGGTTCACGGCATCGGTGTCGTTTTTCACCACATTGGTCACGATGCCGTAGACCAGGCCGGGAATGAAGAAGACGACGACGAGAATAATGGCCAGCGAGCTCATGAACGGCGACTGGATAACAGCACCGTCTTCACCACGCATCGGAGCATTCGGCGGAACAATGAGCAGAAGCAACAACCCAATGGTGATCACCAGCGAAATGCCGGCCCAGATCAGGCCCTTTTTCTGCAACGGGGTGACCTTCAGTTGTTCCTCGTCCTCGCCCTCGATGACCCCTTCACCGGTCCACTTACCCAGCCGGGGTTCCACGATGAACTGGCTGACCAGCGTACCGACGATGGCCAGGATAAAGGTTGAAGCGATGATGAACCAGTAGTTCATCGCCAGGTTCATCTGGTCGGCGTAGGCAGGGTCGATGGTGGCGGCGGCTTCAATGGTGAGCTCGCCGAGCACCACGTCTGTTCCGGAAAGCAGAAGGTTAGCACTAAACCCTGCCGAAACGCCGGCGAAGGCGGCAGCAATACCGGCCAGCGGGTGTCGTCCAAGGGCGACGAACAAGATGGCTGCCAGCGGAGGCAACACCACGTAGCCGGCGTCGGAAGCTACCGAGGACATCACACCGGCAAAGACAATGGCGAAGGTGACCAGCGTGCGGGGGATGGAGAGGATAAAACCACGTAGTGCGGTACCGATCAGTCCGGTGGATTCGGCCATACCGATACCGATCATGGTAGCGAGCACCACGCCGAGTGGGGCGAAGTTGATGAAGTTATCGACCGCTGAGGAGAAGATCCACTCAACACCTTCGGCGGAAAGCAGGTTGAACACTTCCACCGTTTCGCCTTCAACTGGATCTTCGACACTCAGCCCGGCCTGGGAGAGAACCCATGACAACAGGATGACCAGCAGGGCCAAAATCCCGAAGAGAGTGACGGGGTGCGGAAGCTTATTTCCACCCCACTCGATGACGTCCAAGAAGCGTTGGAAAAAGCCCTTCCGCTTTCCACTTTCCAAGGTTTTTGACGGGGCATCATCATCGGTGACGGTGTTGTCGGTCGTTGCTGCTCCCGAGTCGTTGTGGTGGATGCTCATAGAGGTCCTCTAGTAACGGTTATGTGATGAGATAGCCAGCGAGCTGGTGGTGTAGCACGCCGGAATGGTCTTATTTTTCCTGTGGGGAGACATAAGACCTATGAGGTGAGAAAAATCATAGCTAACGTTTTGGGGTGATTTCAAAAACGTCACTCTTAAGATCGGTGTAGTTAGCCATCCGCAGGGCCTCTTCTTCACCGTCGACCTTGAGAATGCCAATAGCGTCTTCGAAGATCCGGCGGGTAGCGATGCCCATGCCTGGGTGGAGAAACCCGACCTGCACCCCGAACGCGAGGCAGCTCCCGTTACTACAGCGGTCTAGTCGGATTTGTTGATAGCCTTCACGACAGGCCGGTGCCGGTCACCTCGATTGATGAAGGCACCGGCCCGCCAGTGTCTTTGCCACGCTTGTAGCACGCCTAGTTGGTGGTCAACACCGCATCGAAGTAGGCGGCAATACCGTCCACATCATCCAGTGGTAACACAGCGGCGACATACTGGTCCGGACGGACAATCACGACCACACCGTCGCGAGAAAGTTCACGAGCCTCAAAGATGTCCTCGTCCGGTATGGTGGCGTAGATCTTCTCCCAGTACTCCAGGCCAAACTTCCCGACTTTGGGGCGGAAGATCGTCGGGGCATCCACGCAGTCGAAGCTCGCGGTGTCTTGCTGATAGATAACATTCGGCTCAATCTGAGCGTTGATGTCATCGCCTTCGCGACGGTATTTCACAAACGGTGAGTCCGCGGAGGTCTCCAACCACTCGGCCAACTTTGAGAGCTTGGAATCGTGCTCGCCACAGGCCGGGCGGTCCGCAAAGGCGTACAGTCGCCAGCGACCATCGGCCACCGCCTGGTGGCCGATGTGCAAGGGATTGGCGTCACAGACGCGCATGGCCTTAGCCGACTTGAAGCGCTTACCCACCGGGAACCCGGTGGCCAACTCCTGGTGCTCGGTGCCGCCGGTGACCATGGACGGACGGTACTCGGTCAGGAATCCAGCCGGGAACTCGGCGGTTTTGACGTAGAAGTCCTCCAGGTAGGTCGGATCGGGCAGCTCTTCGGTTGGGGTGGCCATCAGGGTCGACCATTCCTTATCGAAGTCGATGAGGTTCTTGGCCACCTCTTGGCGCTCATCCGAGTAGGTGTGCAACAGGGTCTTAGGGCTACGCCCCGACAACACCTGGCCCAGCTTCCAAGAGATATTGAAACCGTCTTGCATTGAGACATTCATACCCTGACCAGCTTTGGCCGAGTGGGTATGGCAGGCGTCGCCGGTAATGAACACGCGCGGGGTCAATCGGCCGCGGTCTTCGGTGTCGACATCGTCGAAGTGGTCGGTCAACCGGTGTCCTACCTCGTAAACCGAGTGCCAGGCCACTGACTTCACATCCAGGGTGTAGGGAGTGATGATCTCGTTGGCCTTGCGGATGATTTCCTCAATCGGGGTCTCGCGCACCTTGTGGTCATCATCCAGAGGCACTTCACCCAAGTCCACGTACATGCGGAACAGATGCCCACCCTCGCGAGGGATGTGCAGAATCTGGCCGTGCTTGGAGTTGATGGCGCACTTGGTGCGGATATCCGGGAAGTCGGTGTTAGCCAGCACGTCCATGACACCCCAGGCGTGGTTGGCGACATCGCCAGTCATCACCCGCCCGATGGAATCGCGGACGCGAGAGTGGGCGCCATCGCAACCCACGACGTACTTGGCGCGCACGGTGCGTTGTTCGCCCTTCCGGGGGCCGGCTACGTACTCCACCTGGACCTCGACCGGGTAGTCCTGCTCGCGGTCCACACTCAGTCCGAGGAACTTAATCCCATAATCCGGGGTAATCCGACTCGGGGCCCGCAGTGCAGCTTCGGCGTAGCCATCCAATACGCGTGCCTGGTTGACGATCAGGTGTGGGAACTCGGAGATGCCGGAAGGGTCATCGGGAGTCCGGGCGGTACGAATGATGTTCTCGGGGTTGGTGGGGTCCGGCTTCCAAAAACACATCTCGGTGAGCCAGAAGGCCTCGTCGATAATTTCGCTAGCGAAGCCAAAGGCTTGGAAGGTCTCCACCGAGCGGGCCTGAATACCGTCGGCCTGGCCGATCTCCAGACGTCCCTCACGGCGTTCAATAATGCGTGTATTGACTTCGGGGTAGTAGGACAGCTGAGCGGCGGCCAGCATACCGGCCGGACCGGTTCCGACAATCAGCACGTCCATTTCGTCGGGGAGTTCGTCGCTGCGGTTGAGGCCGTAGCCAGCAGCAGGACGAATTCGGGGGTCTTCGGAGACATAGCCGTGTTCGTGGAAATGCATCGGTGGTTCACTCCTTGTCGGAAAAGACAGAGTAGATCGTGCCGTAGAGCGTGTTCTATAATCGAACACTAAACTCTATTATCGAATTTATGAGTCAGATCATAGAGGAAATATGAGCTGGCTTACAAGGAGGTGTGTCGTGGCAGACCCGGTTACTCGGTCCGCAGGATCACAAACCCTCAGTCGCGGTCTTCGAGTACTGGAAGTGCTCGCTAATTCCCCGTCTGCGATGAGCATCGACCAGGTCGCTCACGCTTTGGGGCTACACCGCTCGGTGTGCTACCGGCTGGTGCGCACCCTGGAAGACCACGGGCTGGTGGTGCGTGATCAGCTGGGGAAACTCGCGCTAGGTGTACGACTCGTGGCCTTGGGCGCCTCGGTCGAGCGAGATATGCGTGCCACTGCCCTGCCCTTATTGACCCTGGCCGCTCAACGGTTAGTCATGACCTGCTTTCTGGCCATCGAAGACCGCGGGGAATGCTTGACGGTCACCAGTGTGGAACCTCCCCACCAAGAAACCGTCATCGCCCAGCGCCCCGGCGCGCGCCATGCCATCCAGGACGGGGCCACCGGAAGAGCGATCTTGGCGATCATGGATGAGGCTTGCTGGCCAGAGGGCATCAGCGACGAGGTGCGAGCCAATGTCCACGAGATCAGGCAGTGCGGTTGGGCGGAGTCCTACAGTCAGGTCATCCCCGGGCTGTACGGCGTCGCGATCCCAGTGCGCTTCGAGGACGGTCGGCTGGGATCGGTTGGAGCGTTGAGTCTTTTCCACGCCACGGGCGAGCATCTCAACCGTGTCTTGGAAGGCCTGTGCACAGTTGAGACCGGACTTGTTGAAGCTGGCGTGTGTACTTTAAGGTAGGGGTGTCGAAGGTCATAGTGGGCTGAACCAACTGTGACGCCTTCTCGGCCTGGCGTTTGAAAAAGAAACGCTAACTCTTCGGTGAAGAGCCAGACATATATGGAATCGATCGACATATCTGTCTGTTGGGAGCGTTTCATATGCCAACTGTTGCTGCTGTTCTTGCCGATGCCCTCCACCGTCACGCCACCGCCTTCTTCGGGCTGATGGGCAATGGCAATGCCTATTTCATTGACGCGCTACATCAGCTCGGCACCGACATCGTGCCGGTCCGCCACGAAGTCGCCACGGTAGCCTCCGCCGATGCCTACTACCGGGTGCGCCAAGAACTCGCGGTGGCCACCACGACCTATGGGCCGGGCTTTACCAACACGCTGACCGCGCTCGCTGAAGCCTCGCTGTCGCGGATCCCGCTGATCCTGGTGGTCGGAGACCAGCCCACCCCGGGGCGTCGCCCCTGGGATATCGACCAAACCGCCGCCGCGGCCTCCATGGACGTGCCGACACTGACCGTTGAGCCCTCCAACGCCGGCACCGTAGCCATCTCTGCTGTCGAACGAGCCGTGTCGCTACAACGCCCCGTGGTCCTCGCAATTCCCTATGACTTGGCCACCGCTGAGGTCAGCGCCGGTGGTGCCGTCATCCCCGAGCTCACCCCTAAGGCGCCGAGCCCGGTAGTTGATACCAAGACCATCCACAACATGGCCACTGCCTTGCGAGAGGCTTCCCAGCCACTCATTCTGGGCGGTCGCGGTGCCCGTCAGTGTGCCGGGGCCTTGCGTGAATTGGCCGGCCTGCTCGGCGCCGATGTGGCTACCTCCGCACCCGGGCGCGGACTGTTCGACACCGATGGCACCGACGGATTTACCGATTTGGGCGTGTGCGGAGGATTCGCCGCCCCGGGCTCCGCCCAGCGCATACGTGAAGCCGATGTTGTCCTGGTAGTGGGAGCCGGACTGAACCAATTCACCATGGCCTTTGGTGAGGCCTTCGGCCCCGAGGCGCACGTCATCCAGATTGACAGCGAACCACAGGCCACCCACGCCCGCGTCAACCAGTTCCTCAGCGCTGATTCCGCTACCGCCGTCCCCGCGCTACTGGATGCGTATAAAGCCACCACCTCTGCGACCGAGTCGCGGGCGAAGACTGAAAACACCGAAGACATCGCTCGCGAGCTCCGCGCCTATGAGACCGGCACCGAATTCGGCCCCACCGGTGGGCTCGACCCCCGCGCGCTGAGCACCCGGTTGAACGAGCTGCTGCCACCAGACCGGATCTACATCACCGATGGTGGCCACTTCATCGGCTGGCCCAATATGTTCTTCGACGTGCCCGAGATCGACCACATGATCTTGCTGGGCACAGCCTTCCAAACTATTGGGCTGGGTTTCTCCGCCTCTGTCGGAGTTGCTCACGCTGCCCCGGAGAAAACCACTGTGCTGGTCACCGGTGACGGGGGTGGCATGATGGCCTTCGCTGATGCTGAATCCCTGATCCGTACTGCCAAGAGCGCCGTGGTCATCGTTTTCAACGACGCCGCCTACGGGGCTGAGGTCTTCCAATACGGCAGTAAGGGATTGGCCGAAGAACCCATGCGCGTCGGCGAGATCGACTTCGCCGGGCTGGCCACCAGTCTGGGCGCTCGCGCCTGCGTGGTCCGCAGTTTCAACGACCTGGAGGACTTCACCCAGTGGGTTGCTGACGGCGCACACGGCACCTTCGTATTGGACTGTCGCGTCGACGGGAGCATCGTCGCCCCGTATATGCAAGAGATCGCGGGGATTTAACGCTGTATACCGCCCTGCCACTGTGAATGATGTCATGTGGTCTATATGACATGAGATCTCAGATCGTATATAGTCTGAGCTCAGCGGGTATGACCTAGACCACTATGCAGCGGTTGAAACGCCCTCTCTCATCACACTCCCACCCTGAGAAAGTAGCAGTGGACCATGGAGAAACTAATACGCATTGCGGTTCGTTTTCTCGCAGTGCTCTCAGCGATCGCAGTCGTCGTGATGGTCATTGCCATCGCCATCGATGTCTTTGCACGCAATATCACTGGTGCATCGTTACCGGGCATGATCGAAATCGCCGAAACAGCCATGGTGACCGCCGTAGCCTTCGGTCTGGCCTGGGCCGGACTGAACGGCGAACACGTCGCGGTTTCCCTGGTGACCGACCGTTTTGGTCCCGGATTGACCAGAGCTACCAATGTCTTCGTCTGGGCCCTGGTGACTCTCTACACCGGCTGGCTCTCCTACGCCAACATCATGCGCGCCATCGATTCCTTCATCTTCCGTGAAACCCGCTTTGGCATCGTGCAGTGGCCGATGTACCCGATGCGCTGGATTCTAGCGATCGGCCTGCTCTCTTTGTTGTTGGTGGCCGTCCTTAACCTGGTGCGCACATTGCGTGGCCAAGAACCCACCGGCCACGCCGATGAGGTCCAAGCCGCTCTGGCCGACCAGCCGGATGTCGTCTCCAAAACATCCGCCAGCATCGCAACTTCTACCGCCGAAGGAGGCCGTGCATCATGAGTCTCGGCGCTGTCGTGATCCTCGTGCTGGTGCTGATGCTGGCACTGCTACTGCTCCGAGTCCCCGTGGCCGTCTCCTTGGGTCTGGCCGGTGCCATCGGCCTGGTGCTTTTGCATGGATTTAACCATGCCACCCTGGAACTCGGTGCTGACCCGTTCTCCCAGATCGCATCCTTCTCATTGACCATCGTGCCGATGTTCGTGCTCATGGGCATGTTCGCAGTACGAGCCCATGTGGCCGAATACGTCTTCGCCATCGCCGACCGCGTGTTGAGCCGTTTTCCCGGCGGGCTTGGTGTCGCCACTGTGGTCGCCTCGGCCGGTTTCTCCGCGGTCTCCGGTTCCTCGATCGGTACCGCGGCCACGATGGCGCGCCTGGCTGTCGGAGAAATGCGTAAATCTGGGTACCCGGCTCACATGGCCACCGCCTTGGTTGCGGTCGCCGGAACCCTGGGATCGATGATTCCGCCCTCGACTTTCCTCGTCCTTTACGCCATCCTCTCTCAGCAATCGGTAGGAGAAATGCTGGCCGCCGGTATTGTCCCCGGCGCGCTCTCTGCGTTGGCCTATGCCATCTGGATCGGCTTTGCCGGCTGGCAGCTCCGCCATCGTGGCCAGGTTGTCGCAGACGCAGAGAACGTCCAAGATGCCCTGAGCCAAGCCAAAGCCATCCAGGCGGAAAACCGTCGCCACGCCCCGTTGTCCTCTCTGCCGTGGCGCGGTCTGGGCTACATTCTTCTGCTGTTCGCCATCGTGCTGGGCGGGATGTACTCCGGGCTCTTCACCGCCACCGAGTCCGCTGCATTCGGCGCGATTGCCGCGGTGCTGATTCTGATCTGGGAATTGCGTAAACAAGGCGCCAAGGGCATTTGGCAGGGTATTAAAGGCGCCCTGGAATCCACGGCGGGGACCACCGCGATGGTTTTCTTTATCATCATCGGTTCCGGAATTCTCTCAGCCTTCTTCGTCTCCGCTGGCGTGCCGGGAATGGTCACCGCCGCAGTGAGTAGCTGGAACCTGTCACCGACCTGGATCATGCTGATTCTACTGTTGTGCCTGGTACCGATGGGGATGGTGCTGGAATCGTTGTCCCTGCTGATGATCTCGGTTCCGCTGATCCTGCCGGTCGCCCTAGAATTCGGCTTCGACCCAATCTGGTTGGGCATTCTGATCGTGAAATTCATCGAAATTGGCATGGTTACTCCGCCGGTGGGCATCAACGCCTTCGTCGTCTCTGGCGCCACCGGCGTGAAATCCGAGACCGTCTTCCGCGGTATCATTCCGTTCTTTGTTATCGACATGATCTTGATCCTGATCTTCTTCTTCACCCCGGATCTGATCCTGTTTTTGCCCGGATTAGTACAGAACTAGCCCTGGGTGAGCCCTGGCGCAGAAAGAAGTGAACTCATGAACTGGACGACAAAAACTGCCCGTCGCGCACGAACCTCGACCCGTGGCTTGCTGGCGGTCGCCGGTATCGTGGCTGGCTCGCTGACGTTGACTGCCTGTGAAGAGGGCGTGGTCGACTGGGAACGAGCAGATCAGACCGATGCCGAATACATCTTCACCCAAGCCAACGGCGCCAGCGTGGGGACCCAGCACGAGCTGGTTGCCGAAGCCTATATGGACGCGGTCGAAGAAGCTTCCGATGGGCGTATCGCCTTTGAACGCACCCCCTTCCAAGCCATCTGCGATATGGCCGATGTCGCAGACTGTATACGTGACGGTCGTGCCGACTTCGGACTAACCGTCACCGATTACACCCCACACCTGCTACCCACCACCTCCGTGCTGTCCATCTCGTTCAAAACCGATGACATTCAAGCAGCTACCCAGGCGCTTTACGAACTCCACCGCGAGTACGAGCCAGCCAAAGAGGTTATGGAGAAAGCTAACCTGGAACACGTTTCAACGTGGCCGGTAGGCGCGCTGCTCATCGGGGCGAAGACCCCGATTGATGGATTTGAAGATCTCGATGGGCTCCAGGCTCGCGCAGCCGGTCCGGTCACTCAGCGCTCGCTGGAAGATGCCGGAATGAATGTCAGCGCCATCACCGCCGGAGAAACCTATGAGGCACTACAGCGCGGAGTAATTGACTCGGTGGCCTCCTCGCTGGACTTCGGCGTGAACTTTGCCATCACCGAACAACTTCCTTATTGGGTCGACCCTGGTTTTGACCAATACACCGCCTACGGCATGTGGTGGAATAAAGACTCCTATGAGTCCTTGCCTGAGGACCTGCAGGCCACCGTGGATGACGTAACGAAGGAATTCAATGAGGGCAAGACCATTGACGTTGCCAACGGTGAGCTGGAAAATATCTGTGATGAGATGCTCGACTCCCCGGACGTGGAAGATTTCGACACTTGGTCCGATGAGGAAACTCAGAAATGGAAAGACATCGCTGCCGAGGGGGCCGAGGAAACCTGGTTGGATGTGATGGACTCGTTGGATTTCGAGAACGCGGAAGAATACCTGCGGGTCTACAACGAGAAGTACGAGTCCCTGAAATCTCCGGAAAACCCAGACGATGCCGGTATCGCCTGCGCTCAGCGCTGGCAAGAACGTCACGGCGATGCATCAAATAAGTGATTGTGACACCCTGACCCCATCGCATAGAATGATATACGATTTCGAATACTCTCAGATCTGCTGAGCAGGAGGCCTGCATGCCGAACCCTCTCCACGACGTTCCCGTCACCCCGGGCAAGATTATTGCGGTGCACGTGGCCTTTGAGTCTCGCGCCGCCCAGCGCGGTCGGCGCCCGGCCACCCCGTCTTATTTCCTTAAGCCCACGAGCTCCTTATCGGGCTCCGGTGCCGACGTAGCACGCCCCGCCGGGACCGAGCTGATGGCTTTTGAGGGCGAAATCGCCCTGATCATCGGGGAACCGGCCCGCCGGGTCTGCCTCGAAGACGCCTGGAAGCATGTGGCTGGGGTGACCGCCGCAAACGACCTGGGCATCTACGACTACCGCCCGGCAGATAAGGGCTCTAACCTCCGCTCCAAGGGCCGGGACGGTTACACGCCCCTGGGCCCGACCGTGATTGACGCCCACAGCATTGATCCGACCGCACTCCGGTTGCGCACCTGGGTCAACGGTGAGCTGGTCCAGGAGGATGGCACCTCCGAGGACCAGCTGATCTTCCCGCTGGCTCAGTTCGTGGCCGACCTGTCGCAGCACATGACCCTGGAAACCGGTGACGTGATCCTGACCGGTACCCCGGCCGGCTCGTCAGTGGTGGCCCCCGGCGACACCGTGGAGGTCGAGGTCGATGCCCCCACCGCCACGGGCGCACCCACCTCGGGTCGGCTGATCACCCACATTACGGAGGGCCCCGGCGACTTCGACCCGGCGCTTGGGATGTTGCCGGCTGTCGATGAAAAGCAAGCCGAAGACGCTTGGGGATCCCGTGAAGCCGCCGGTCTGCCACCGGTTGCAGATCCCACCGCGGCGCTCCCTGATGAGTTGCGGACCAAGCTGAAGGTAGCGCCCACCGCCGGACTATCGGCCCAATTGCGTTCCCGCGGTCTGAACAACGTCGTCATCGAAGGCGTGAAGCCCCAAACCGCGGGCACCAAGATGGTCGGGGTGGCCAAGACCCTGCGTTTTGTGCCCAACCGTGAGGACCTCTTCGGCAGCCACGGCGGTGGCTACAACGCCCAAAAACAGTGCTTTGATGCCGTCCGACCGGGCGAAGTCATTGTCATTGAAGCTCGCGGTGAAGCCGGCTCTGGCACCCTGGGCGATATTCTCGCCCTCCGCGCCCAGTACAACGGAGCCGCCGGTGTGGTCACCGACGGGGGAGTCCGCGACTACGCCGAGGTTCAGCGTATCGGCCTACCGGTCTTCACCCAGACCGCGCACCCGGCCGTGTTGGGGCGTAAGCACGTGCCCTGGGAGGTCGATGTGGCCGTTAGTTGTGGCAACGCCACGGTGCTCCCCGGCGACGTGATCGTTGGTGACGACGACGGGGTGCTTGTGATCCCGCGCGATCTCGCCGACGAAGTTGTCGAGGCCGCTCTGGCCAAAGAGCACCAGGATGAGTGGGTGGCCAACCAGGTTCGAGCCGGCGCACCGATCAAGGGCACCTTCCCGCCCACTGGCGAACAGAAAGAGGCCTATGAGCGCTACGTCGCCGAAAGCGGGGAACAGAACTGATGACCCCACCGACCACAACCGAGACCGAGCAATTGTCCAAAGCCCAGATTGCTTACCGGTGGATTCGGCAACGGATCTTCACCCAAGAATTCAGCCCCGGCTACCGGCTGGTGCTGGCCACCATCGGTGATGCCCTGAATATGTCGGTGGTACCGGTGCGGGAGGCCATCCGCCAGTTGGAAGCCGAAGGACTGGTGACCTATCAGCGCAATGTGGGCGCACACGTATCGATGGTGGATGAATCCCAGTACATCAACTCGATGCAGACCGTGGGCATTCTCGAAGGGGCCGCAACCGCCGCGGCTGCCCCGCATGTGAGCGCAGATGATCTGGCCGAAGCCCGGGCGCTGAATGCGCAAATGCAGCGCTCGCTGTCACATTTCGACCCGGCCAGCTTCACCAAAACCAACCAGGCCTTCCACCAGGTGCTCTTCGCTCGGTGCCCGAACCAGCGACTGACCGATCTGGTCTATGCCGAATGGGACCGGCTGAACCACCTGCGGGAATCCACCTTCTCCTTCGTACCCGGACGCGCCACCGAATCGGTGGCCGAACACGCCCACATTCTGGACCTCATTGCCGGCCATGCGTCCGCGATCGAGATTGAACAAGCCGCCCGAGACCACCGCAACGCCACGCTGACCAGCTACCTGAACAGCCCCGAACACCAGAACCGATCGACCCTAGGAAAGTACTGACTGTGACTGCCACCTCCCAACGCCCCGCCAACCTGCCCGATCAGATCCGTCACTACATCGGTGGCGAGTTCGTTGATTCCCTTGACGGTGACACGTTCGAGGTGCTCGACCCGGTCACCAACGAACCCTATATCAAGGCTTCCTCCGGGAAGAAAGCAGATATCGACCGTGCCGTGGCTACCGCCAAGGACGCTTTCAACAACGGCCCCTGGCCGACCATGCTGTCACGCGAACGCTCCCGCGTGTTACACAAGATCGCCGATGTGGTCGAATCCCGCGGTGACGAGCTGGCCGCCATGGAATGTTTCGACACCGGTCTACCGATTACCCAGGCTCTGGGCCAGGCCCGTCGTGCCGCCGAGAACTTCCGGTTCTTCGCCGACCTAATTGTCGCCCAGCACGATAACGCCTTCAAGGTGCCGGGCCGCCAGGCCAACTACGTCAACCGCAAGCCGATCGGTGTGGCCGGGCTGATCACCCCGTGGAATACCCCGTTCATGCTGGAATCCTGGAAGCTCGGCCCGGCCATTGCCACCGGGAATACCGTGGTGCTCAAGCCGGCCGAATTCACCCCGCTGTCAGCGTCGCTGTGGCCGGGCATCTTTGAAGAGGCCGGACTACCGACCGGTGTGTTCAACATGGTCCAGGGTTTCGGTGAAGAAGGTTTCGCCGGTGACTCGCTGGTCAAGCATCCCGACGTTCCGCTGATCTCCTTCACTGGTGAATCGAAGACCGGTGAGATCATCTACGCCAACGCCGCCCCCTATCTGAAGGGTCTGTCCATGGAGCTGGGCGGTAAATCCCCGGCCGTGGTCTTCGACGATGCCGATCTGCAGACCGCAATTGACGCGACCATTTTCGGGGTGTTCTCCCTGAACGGTGAACGCTGCACGGCCGGCTCCCGCATCCTGGTGCAGCGCGGGATCTACGATGAGTTCGTTCAGCGCTACGCCGCCCAGGCCAAGCGGGTCACGGTGGGTTTGCCCTCAGAGAAGACCACCGAGGTCGGCGCCCTGGTCCACCCCGAGCACTTCGAGAAAGTCATGTCCTACGTGGAGATCGGCAAGAACGAAGCCAACCTGGTCGCCGGTGGCTCCCGTCCCGAGCAGTTCCCCGACGGCAATTTCGTTCAGCCCACCGTTTTCGCCGATGTCTCCCCGGACGCCCGGATCTTCCAGGAAGAAATCTTCGGCCCCGTGGTGGCCATTACGCCCTTCGACACCGAAGAAGAAGCCCTTCAGCTGGCCAATAACACCAAGTACGGTCTGGCCGCCTACATCTGGACCAACGATCTGAAGCGCGCCCACAATTTTGCCCAACACGTTGAGGCCGGCATGGTGTGGTTGAACTCTAATAACGTCCGCGACCTGCGCACCCCCTTTGGCGGGGTCAAGGCCTCCGGCCTGGGCCAAGAGGGCGGTTACCGCTCCATCGACTTCTACACCGACCAGCAGGCCGTGCACATCAACCTCGGCGAAGTCCACAACCCGGTCTTCGGCAAGCAGGACTAAGCGCACCCCAGGCCGCTGACCCTCGTGAGCACAGAAAGAACAGAGACCATGACTGATATGAAGGATCGCACGCTGACCTCCTCGGGATTCTATGTCTCCCAGGAGACCCCGATTCAGACTGATAACCCCATCCCCAGCCCGAGCGTGGAAGCACCCGATGTGTTGCGGTGCGCCTCGATGGAACTGGTCGTCACCGACCTGGCCGCCTCCCGGGAGTTCTACGTGGACGTGCTCGGTTTGGTGGTCACCGCAGAAGATGAGCACACCATCTACCTACGGTCGATGGAAGAGTTCATCCACCACAACCTGATCCTGCGCGCCGGCCAGCTGCCCGCGGTGGCGGCGTTTTCCTACCGCGTGCGCACCCCGGAGGACCTCGACAAAGCCGTGGCCTTCTACGAAGAACTCGGCTGCCGGGTCGAACGCAAAAAGGACGGGTTCGTCAAGGGCCTGGGTGACTCGGTGCGCGTGGAAGACCCACTGGGCTTCCCCTATGAGTTCTTCTACGAGGTCGAGCACGTCGAGCGTCTGGCCTGGCGCTACGACCTCTACAGCCCCGGGGCCCTGGTGCGTCTGGACCACTTCAACCAGATCACCCCCGATGTCCCCCGGGCAGCCCGCTACATGCAGGATCTAGGTTTCCGCGTCACCGAGGATATTCAGGACGAGCACGGCGTGGTCTATGCGGCCTGGATGCGACGCAAACCCACCGTGCACGACACCGCCATGACCGGCGGTGACGGCCCGCGGATGCACCACGTGGCCTTTTCCACCCACGAGAAGCACAACATTCTGGCCATCTGCGACAAGATGGGGGCCTTACGCATCTCCGACCGCATTGAGCGTGGCCCGGGACGGCACGGTGTCTCCAATGCCTTCTACCTCTACCTGCGTGACCCGGATGGCCACCGCGTGGAGATCTACACCCAGGACTACTACACCGGCGACCCGGACAACCCGGTGGTCACCTGGGATGTGCACGACAACCAGCGACGTGACTTCTGGGGCAACCCGGTTGTACCCTCCTGGTACACCGACGGTTCCCTGGTCCTGGACTTGGACGGCAATCCGCAGCCGTTGACCAGCCGAGAAGAAGACTCCGAAATGGAGGTCACCATCGGCGCCGACGGCTTCTCCTATACCCGCGAATCCGGTGAAGAAATGCCCGACTGGAAGAAAGGCGAATATAAGCTGGGCAACCAGCTCTAGACTGAAAGACAGTCCGCCTCCACGCTGGAAGGAAACACCGTATGAGCACCACCGAGAATTTCTCCACCGTTCTGGCCGAGTTGCGCGACCAGCTACCTGCCGATGCGGTGGTGGACGATCCCCGGGCGTTGAGTGTGTATCAATACGATCGTTCCGGACATCTCAGCGACACTGTGCCCTCAGCTGCGGTCTTCCCCCGCACCGTCGAGGAGGTTCAGCACATCGCACGGGTGTGCTTCCACCATCGGATCCCGATGGTGCCTCGTGGCGCGGGGACCGGGCTGGCCGGTTCGGCCATCGGTAGCACCGGTGAGATCATGGTCTGCACCGACCGGATGAACCAGATCCTGCAACTGCAACCCGAGAACCGTTTGGTCACGGTCCAGCCGGGCATCCTCAACGGAGAACTCAACACCTACCTGGCCACCCAGGGCTTCTGGTGGCCACCGGACCCGGCCTCCAAAGACATCTCCACCGTGGGTGGCAATATCTCCATGAATGCCGGAGGGTTGCTCTGCGCCAAATATGGGGTCACCCGTGAAGCGGTGCTATCGTTGCAGGTCGTGCTCGCCGACGGGTCACTGATCACCGTCGGGCACCACACCGTCAAAGGCGTGACCGGCTACGATTTGTGCGCGTTGCTGATCGGCTCCGAAGGCACCTTGGGCATCATCGTCGAGGCCACCCTGAAAATCCGGCCCCTCACCCCGGGTAGCACCGTCACCCTAGGCGCCTCGTTTCCGACCGTGACCGATGCGGCAGAGGCCGCCTCAGCGGTCACCCGCCACGGCCACACCCCGGCGATGATGGAGCTGCTCGATGACCTCACCGTGGCGTTGGTGACAGAACACACCGGCGAAAACTTCGGCTCCGGCAACTCCTTCCTGCTGATCCAAACTGACGGACCGGCCGCCGCGACTGAAGCCGAAGAGATTGGGGCGATCCTCACCGACCACCAGGCCGAGCTGACCATCACCGACGACCCGGAAGAATCCCAGCGCCTGGTCGGTATCCGTCGCAGTGTCTTCCCCTCTCTGGAGGCCAAAGGACAGTTACTGGTCGAAGATATTGCCGTGCCCCGGTCCACAATGGCCGAAGCCTTCGCCCGAATTCGCGACCTCGAACAAGCCTCCGGGATCAAAATCCCCACCGCCTGCCACGCCGGAGACGGCAACCTGCACCCGGTATTTGTCGTCGAAGGTCAAGACCACGGCCAGAACCGCGAGGTGCCCGAGGCCATCTGGGACGTGGCCGGACAGGTCTTTACCATGGCCCTGGAATTGGGTGGCACCCTCACCGGTGAACACGGGGTGGGCGTGCTGAAATCCCGGTGGCTGCCCGACGAGCTGGGTGACGTGCAGTACCGGCTGCAACAGAACATCAAAGCCGCCTTCGACCCCCACAACTTGATGAACCCGGGCAAAGTCTTTCGCCCGGCACCCACCGCCTAAGGACAGCCCATGTTGGATCACCAGACCCACACTGCGATCGCCGATGAACTCCACCGGGCCAACCGAGACCGCACCCCGGTCCCGCTACTGACCGCCCGATACCCGGACATGGTGATTGAAGACTCCTACGCCATTCAAAAAATCTGGGCCGAACGCCAGGTCGAAGCCGGCCGCCACCCGGTCGGACACAAGATCGGGCTGACCTCCAAGGCCATGCAGGACGCCACCGGCATCGACGAGCCCGACTACGGGGTGATCTTCGATGATCAGGTCTTCGACTCCGGCCATGTCTACCAGTGGGAGAACTACACCCACCCGCGCATTGAAATGGAATTGGCCTTCGTGCTCCACCAGGACCTCGAAGGCCCCGGCGTGACCCTCTTCGATGTGCTGCGAGCCACCGAATACGTGGTGCCGGCTCTGGAAGTGCTCGACTCTCGGATCGAGATGCAGGGCCGTACGATTATCGACACCATCTCCGATAACGCCGCACTGGGTTCGATGGTCATCGGTGGCCGGCCGGTCTCCCCGGATGCGGTGGACCTACGCTGGGTGGCCGGCGCACTGTGGCGCAACCACGAAATTATCGAAACCGGGGTCGCCTCCGGCGTGTTGAACCACCCCGGCAATGGCGTGCACTGGCTGGCCAACCGGATTGCTGGCCACGGCGACCACCTGGCCGCTGGAGAAATGATTCTCGCCGGATCCTTCACCCGCCCGATGTGGGTCTACCAGAACGACACGGTCTATGCCGATTACGGTGCATTGGGAGTCGTGACATGTCACTTCGCGTAAAACAACTCCTCGCCCAAGACCCCGCCACCAGTGGCCTATTGCCCGGGGCACTACCGAGCCTGCGGGATCTATTCCCCGCCCAGAGCGGCAAACCCGACCAGCACGGCCCCATCGTCGGGATCTTCGTCTCTTCCGGTGACGCCGGGGTGGCCGAAATCTGCGCCGGGGCCGGATTCGATTACCTACTCATCGACGGCGAACACTCTCCGCTGAGTCTAGAATCCATCCAGTCCCAGCTGCGCGCCATCGCTGGTTATCCGGTGCTCTCGGTGGTCCGGGTACCACATAACGACCCGGTGTTGATCAAGCAATACCTGGATCTGGGCGTGCAATCACTGATTGTGCCCATGGTCGACACCCCCGACCAAGCCCGGGCGGCTGCTTCGGCGGTGGCCTACCCGCCGGACGGGGTCCGTGGCCTCGGCTCGGCCCTGGCCCGCTCGGGTCGCTGGTCCCGGATCCCCGACTACTTGGCGCGGGCCCGCCACACCCTGACCCTGTTGGTCCAGATCGAATCCCACACCGCGGTCAACCACGCCGCTGAGATTCTGGCCACCGACGGTGTTGACGGA
Source organism: Auritidibacter sp. NML100628 (assembly GCF_003185985.1). Taxonomy (NCBI): domain Bacteria; kingdom Bacillati; phylum Actinomycetota; class Actinomycetes; order Micrococcales; family Micrococcaceae; genus Auritidibacter; species Auritidibacter sp. NML100628. The sequence continues at coordinate 30,745 of NZ_QHLP01000006.1, read as the reverse complement.
GTCTTCATCGGCCCCTCGGATCTCTCCGCCTCGATGGGGCTGCTGGGCCGTCAGACCCACCCGGAGGTCATCGCCGCCGTCACGCAGGTCATCGCCCAGGCGAACGCGGCCGGCAAGATTGTGGGCGTCAACGCGTTCCACGCCGATCAGGCTCGCGACTACGTGGCCGCCGGGGCCGACTTCGTCAACGTCTCCGCCGATGTGGCGATCCTGGCCCGCGGAACCGAGAAGCTGGTGGCAGAGTGGGGGATCGAACAGGAAGCGCCGTGACTGTCGCACCTGATCACCGGTTCGGCGCCTGTCAGCATCCGGGGCCACACAAGCACTTGAGCCTGGCCCAGTGGACCGAGGCCATCTCCCACAGCTTCCACAACCTGACCATCACCGCAGACGACCCGCAGGCGTTTCGGGCCGGGCGCCGGCAGGCGCTACTGGGAGAGATCCTGCTGGTGGATATGGCCACCGACGCCCACCGGGTGTGCCAGCCGCACGTTGTGCCCGAAAACACCCAACCGGCCATGTGTAAGCTTTCGTTGCAGATCGAGGGACAATCCCAGCTGACCCAGGACTGCCGGACCACAGTGCTGGCCCCCGGGGATTTGGCCCTGTACGTCACCCACCGGCCCTATGAGCTGGTCTTCGACCGGCCCCAGCGCTCGCTGGTGATGCAGTTCCCCCAAGAGTATCTGCACCTGGTGCAAGAACAGGTTTCTCTGGTCACCGCCACACCGGTCAGTCGCGAACACGGACTGGGTCGGGTGGTGGTGCCACTATTTGAAAACCTGGTGAACAACCTGCAGATCCTGCATACCCCCAGCGCGCTGTCGCTGGTGCGTTCATCCTTGCAGATGCTGGTCACCATCCTGTTGGAGGCCTCCAAGGCCCAAGGACGTGACACCAGTGAGAATCCGCTGTTTCATCTCGCCACCGCCTATATCGAAGACCACCTGGGGGATGCGGAGCTGGGGCCACAACGCATTGCCGAGTACTTCTACGTCTCCGTCCGCCAGCTCTATACCCGCTTCGCCGAGCACGGCACCACGGTCAGCACCATGATTCGCGACCTGCGGTTGCACCGGATCCGCGACGATCTCGCCGATCCGGTGCATGCCTCCGAGACCGTGCAACAGATCAGTACCCGCTATGGGATTCACGACGCCTCGCAGGTCTCCAAGCTGTTCAAACAGGCCTTTGGCGAATCGCCCTCGGCCTACCGGGCCCGGGTTAAGAACCCAGGTGCGTGATCAGCTTCCGGGCGGTGGTCAGTCCCGACTCCAGGGCCCCGTCCACGCACACCCCGCGCCAGCCACGAGCCAACTCAGAGCCGGCAAAGACCACCGGGGGCTCGAGCCGTTCGAAGTGGTGCCAGGCATCGGTGAACTGCCCGGTGCGTAACGTGCCCCAGGCTTGGCCCGACCACGGGTCGTTCTGCCAGTCGTGACCGGTAGACTCCACCACCTCGAGGTCATCGCGCCAGTAGTCGAGAATCCGCTGGGCATCAGCGGTGGACTCCAGATCCACGGCGGAGGCCTCCGGGCCGAAGCCGACCAGGATGGTATCGCCTTCGGGGGTGAAGTATTCGGAGCGGATACAGGCCATCGGCGCCGGGTAGGGCGCATAGGCCAGTAGCTTGTGTCGGCCCTTGACCTTGAACCAGATTTTCGCCCCCGAGGTGTTCCACCCCTGCTCGATGGTCGCGGTGATCGTCTCGGGTAGCTCAGGGGTGAAACGGATGGTGCGCAACGCACCCGCCGGGACGGTGACGATCACCGCGCTGGCCTCGCGCACCTCACCGGTGGCCAGCGTGACACGGGCGCTGTGCCCGTCGTGGTCGACGGCGGTGACCGGAGTGTTGAGCTGAATCGGGCAACTCAGCTCGGCAGCCATCGGCTCGTAGAGGCCTTTCATGCCGTTGACTAGCTTGTACTTCAGGGTGATGTCATCCAGTAGTCTCAATCGGTGATCCGAGAGTGCGACCCAGTGTTTGGCCATCAGCGCCGACCCAGTGTGGGGCGAGCCCACGTACCCGGCCGACCAGTAGGCATCGACCAGATCGATCTGCTCCTGAGTGAAATTCCCGCTGGCCCGCACTGCGTCCAACACCGAGGCTTGGTCATCGGCCAGGAACTGCTCGCGCAACTCCGCGGGCCCGTCGAAATCCTCCGAGAGGATCCAGAGCGGATCGTAGGGGTGAGGGAAGTACTGCTCTGAGCGAGCAAAGATCTCGGCCATCGGGGGCTGAATCGTCCGATCCAGATCCTGTAGGGTGCCCTGATGCGTGGTGTCTTGCGAATTCCAGTACACCAGTTCGGGCTCCGGTGAGGCGACAATCGGTTGCTGGTAGCGGGTGATCTCCTGCCACACATGGGCTTGGAACCAGTGCACCCACGTCGCGCCGAGCTCAATCGCGCGCCCCATGCGCTCATCGGTCCAGGCTCGTCCACCGACCCGGTCGCGGGCCTCGACGATCTCGCACGAGATCCCGGCGGACTCTAATTCGCGGGCGGCACGCAATCCAGCGAAACCGGCCCCAATAATCACAACGTGTGGTTCAGTCATGGTGTTCCTTTCCGACGGTGACAAGTTCGGCTGGTGCGCCCGGCACGGCCTCGGGTTCGCGACGTCGTAGCACCTCGCCCCAGAGCAACCCGAGCACTCCGGAGCCGAGAATGATGCCGGGCATGATGAAGATCAGCGAGGAGCCTTCCTCAGCGTCGATCATCACATCGAAATTGGCCAAGATCAGGATGAACACCACCGCCAGCCCGAGGGCTGCTAGGGCCGGGGCGATGACGCGCACCCAGAGCCCGTAGCCGTGGGGGTGGCGGATAAACCAGGCCATGATCGCCACGGAGGTGACCGCTAAGAGGAAGACGAGTCCGAAAGCTGCGGCATTGGTCAACCAGGTGAATAGCGTGATGACCGGAAACAGCGGGCCGAGTTCGTGGCCGGTGCCGGCGATGGCGAAGCCGATCACGACCACCACGGCCAGGGCTGACTGGGTGAGAGATCCGGCCAGCGGGGCGCCGGTGCCGGTGGTGGCTGCCAGCTGACGAGGTAGTACCCCGGAGCGGCCGAGGGAGAAAAAGTAGCGGGCGGCGGCATTATGGAAGGCCAACAGTACGGCAATCAGGCTGGTGACGAACAGGATCGAGGCGAATTGGCCCAGCACGGGGCTGGTCTCGCTGAGCCACACGAAGACCAGATCGGGGCCGAGCTCGGCAGAACGCTCGACCACCTGCGAGGGGCCAATACCAATACCGAAGGCCCACGCGGAGAACGCGTAGAAGATCGCGATGGTGATCAGTGCGATGTAGGTGGCTCCGGCCACGGTGCGACGGGGGTCGGTGACCTCTTCGGAGTAGATCGCACCAGACTCAAAGCCCATAAAGGCCGCAATCCCAAAGGCCAGCAGCACGCCGATACCGGGGGCAAAGAACTGATCGGGGGCAAAGGCATCAGCGGCGGCTCCCTCAGGTGCCACCGCAAGTGCCAGCACATCGATGATGATCACGACCAGGAACTCCAACGCGACGACCACGCCCAGCACCTTGGCGGATAGATCGATGGAGTTGATGCCCAGAATTGCGACCAGGGCCCAACAGAGCAGGGCCATCAGCCACCAGGACACCTCCAGGCCGGTGAGTTCTCGTAGCAGATTGGAGGAAGCAAACCCTACCAGACCGTAGAGCCCGATTTGCATCATGTTGTAGGAGACCAGTGCCAGAATAGCGGCTGCAATACCTTGGCGGAGCCCCAGCCCGGCTGAGACATAGGCATAAAACGCTCCGGCATTGTGCAGGTGTCGGCTCATCGCGGCGAATCCCACCGCAAAGACGACCAGTAACAATCCGAGCACGATATAGGTTTGTGGCACACCCAGCATGCCGGAGACCGCGTAGTTAGTTGGGATCCCGCCAGCCATCACCGTCAGTGGGGCGGAGGCGGCAATGATCACCAAGACCAGGGACACGGTACCGATCCGTCGGGGCGCGGGGGTGGTGTGGGTCGTGGTTGTCATGATCTGTCCTTCACTGGAAACTAGGTCTCTCTAGTGTGAGCCAGATCACTTGAAGTGTCTTGTCGATTCCTGCACAACGCTTGGGCGCCAGCGCAGTGCAGTGTTGAGTGTGACTCACGTCTCATGTGTCGGGGTTAGGGTGTGGAGTAACAACATTCTGATGAAGGGACAAGAGATGACTGCCGATCTCACCACATATCAAGGATTGCTAGAAGCTGTCACCGTCGATGGTGGCGTGGAGGTTAAAGACCCGGCCACCGCCGAGGTAATCGGCTCGACCGGACAGGCGAGCGTCGATGACGTTGACGCCGCCGTACAGCGGGCCAAGCGGGCTCAGCCAGCATGGGCTGCGCTGGGTGGTGACAAGCGGTCCGAGTATCTGAACCGTGTCGCCGATGCGGTCGAAGCCAGCGCTGAGGCTCTTGCCGAATTGCTCAGCCGTGAGGTGGGCAAGCCGTTGAACGGCCCGAACGCTCGTTTCGAAGTGGGAGCGGTTGCGGGATGGCTCCGCGCCACCGCGTCCTTCGAGCTCAATGACGAGGTGCTCGTGGACGATGAGTCCGGCACCGCAGTGCTGAGCTATCGACCCGTCGGTGTGGTGGGTGCGGTGGGCCCCTGGAACTGGCCGATGATGATCTCCACCTGGCAGTTCGGCGCCGCACTCAAAATGGGCAACACGGTGGTTCTCAAGCCCTCCGAATACACTCCGTTATCCGTCCAGGCATTGGTGGCCGTGGTCAACCAGGTCCTACCTGAGGCGGTGCTCCAGGTGGTGGCCGGGGGCGGCGAGATCGGCGCGGCGCTGACGGAGCACCAGGACGTGGACAAGGTGATGTTTACCGGTTCGACCCGCACCGGCCAGGCCATTATGCGCTCGGCCGCGACGGACCTGAAGCGCCTGACCCTGGAGCTGGGCGGTAATGACGCCGGCATCATGTTGGACGACGCCGATCCGAAGGCGCTGGCTGAAGAGTTGTTCTGGGGTGCCTTCATTAACACCGGACAGACGTGTGCGGCCATGAAGCGGCTCTATGTTCCCGAGGCTTTGTACGACCAGGTTGTCGACGAGCTAGCCCAACAAGCCAGCAACGTTGCTATGGGTGTGGGTCTGGAGGAGCATAACGTGCTGGGCCCATTGCAGAACCAACAGCAGTACGACATCGTTGCCGATCTGGTCAACAAAGCCCGCGAGGGCGGGGCCCGGATGGTGACCGGTGGGAACCCCGATCCCGACCAGGCGGGGTACTTCTATCCCGCAACTATTGTGGCCGATATCGATCAGTCCAATCCGCTGGTACAAGAAGAACAGTTCGGCCCGGTGTTGCCGGTCATCCGCTACACGGACCTAGACCAGGCCATTGCGTGGGCTAATGAGCTCAACGTCGGTCTGGGTTCCTCGGTCTGGAGTAGTGATCGACAGCGGGCACTGACGGTTGCCGATCGGCTTCAGGCCGGTACCACCTGGATCAATCAGCACGGTGCGATAGATCCGCGGGTGCCATTCGGTGGCATTAAGAAATCTGGATTCGGCCTCGAGTTTGGGGTGGAAGGCCTCAAGCACGTCGCGGTGCCAAAGGTTACGAAATACTAAATCTGTGGCCCTCTGACGCCGGGCCGCGATCGCTCATTCCCCAGGTCCCGGCCCTGTTTGCTGTATGTTTACTGAATCGTTATAAACCTTGAAAAAGAGATTAACGATATATCTTTGTGGCCTTCGTAGCGTGGAGCGCAGTGCCGAATGCTGTTCGGTACCGTTTTTCTCAACCACGACGAAGAGGACTCGTTAATAATGCGTATTTTCCGCTCCACGTGCGGCCGCATCGCCTTGGGTGCTGCTGCAACGGTGGCAACCGCATCGCTGGTAGCCCCCTCCGCCACGGCGCAAGAAACCGCTAACGCCCCCGAGGCCGCCCAGGCCCCGAAGAACATCATCCTGCTCATCGGTGATGGTATGGGTTATAACCACGTCGACTCCGCCAGCTTGTTTGAAAATGGTGAGTCGAACTGGCAGATCTCCGTTGATCCCGAGAACGATCAGCAACAACACCAGTCAGACTACGGTGACAACCCCCAGCAGTCGTACGAAGAGTTCGACCTGCAGATTGGCATGTCCCACCACTCGCTGGATTCACCGGTCTACGATCCCGAAGCCGCCTGGGCTGACTTTGACTGGGTGAAGAACAACCCGACCGACTCCGCTGCCTCCGGTACCGCTCTGGCGTCCGGTCACAAGACCCACAACGGCTCCCTGGGCGTTGATGATGACGGCGAACCAGTCGAAAACTTCGCTGAGTACGCTGCGGAGAAGGGTCTGGCCACCGGTGTGGTCTCCTCGGTTCCCTTCGGCCACGCCACCCCGGCCTCCTGGGGTGCACACGTTGCCGATCGTGGTGAAAACCACGCCATCGCCGAGCAGATGATCAACGGTGAGCTGGACGTCATTATCGGTGCCGGTCACCCGCTCTACGATGTGGACGGTCAGGAGCGCGAGGCCAACTGGAAGTGGCTGACCGAGGAACAGTACACCGACCTGCAGGAGGGCAACACCGACTTCACCTTCCTGGAGACCACCGCTGAGCTGAAGGACGTGGCCAACGGTAACAACGTTCCGGAGTCCCTATTCGGCCTGGTGCCGGTGGCAGAAACCCTGCAGTTTGACCGCACCGCCCTGGCTGAGGCTGAGCCTCGTCGTGACAACGGCCGTGTGGACGGCGTTCCCCTGGAAGAGGGTCAGTCCCCGCTGCCCGGTGAAATCGCTAAGAACGACGTGCCGACCCTGGCTGAACTGACCGACGCTGCCCTGAACGTTCTGGAGCAGAACGACGAGGGCTTCTTCACCATGATCGAAGGCGGCGCCATTGACTGGGCCGGTCACGCTAACGCCACCACCGGTAACCTCGAAGAGCAGATCGAATTCAACGACGCTGTGGATACCGTCGTGAACTGGGTTGAGGAAAACTCCAGCTGGGATGAGACCCTGGTGATGGTGACCGCTGACCACGAGACCGGCTTCCTCTCCGGCCCCGGTGCAGGTACCGCCTGGACTCAGATCACCGGTGAAGCTGGCCAGCTTCCCGTTGACGGCTGGTACTCCGGTGACCACACTCAGGCTCTGGTGCCGTTCTTCGCACACGGTGCTGGCGCTGACTCCGTGCTGAACTACGTTCAGGGTGAAGACCCGGTTCGCGGTCAGTACATCGACAACACCGATGTGGCTAAGCTCAGCTTCGACCTGCTCTCCGGCGAAGCCGCCCCCGGTCCCGGTGCTGGCGACGATGACGAAGAAGCCCCTGGCTCCGATGACGACGACGCTCAGACCCCCGGGTCTGACGACGAAGACGGCACCGCCGGTTCCGATGAGGACGAAGAGGGCACCGCTGGCGCCGGTACCGAAGACGGCGTTGCCGGCTCCGGCGACGATGTTGCCGCTGGTGACTCCGAGCAGTCCGGTAGCCTGGCTGACACAGGTACCAGCGTGGCCATCATTGCCCTGCTGATTGCTGGTGCTTTGCTGGTTGCTGGTGTGACCCTGATGGTGCTGCGGAAGAAGACCGCCTAAGCGTCACAAGCTCACCAACCTTTCAGGGGCCTACCCGCCAGGTAGGCCCCTGAGTCGTGTTGATGGTGAGTGATTAATGATCGGTGCTAACCACCGGTTCAAACGGCAGATCGTGCTCGCGAGCAAAAGCCACCCACTCGGCGTTGGTGCGTGAGGCGAACTGAGTGGCCAACTCTTCGGCTGTTGATCCCAAGAGCTCGGCGGTGCGTTGGGCGAAATGTGGTTCCAGACTCGCCACCGCCAACACACCGTCAGCGGTGTCATACATCCGATAGAACGGATTGCCACCTCCCAACGGTGCGCCCGGGGTGGTCATCCCGTAGCGGGCCGGAGCGGCTGCCCACTCGGCAGCCTGGTCCAGCACCACCCGTTGCACCGTGCCCTCGGTGATCTCCGGATGATTTCGCAACAAGTTCAGGCCAGCTAAAGCCGCCGTCGCGCCGCGTTCGCCACCGAGTAAATCGCCACCCAGAATCTGTGGCATGGCTGGTGGTACGAGCGAGCCGTGCCGGGCCTGATAGGTGAGATCATGGCCGGGCTCATTCTCTCGGTCACCGTCGAAACCCACGATCTCCACGTGCACCAGATTAAACTGTCGTACCACCTGGTCCAAGCCCAATTTGGCCACGGCAGCCGGCCGAATCGAGGTGATCAACACCTGCGCGGTGGCCGCGATCTCGAGCAGCTGACCCCGGCCCGCGTCGGTCTTCAGATCAGCTTGGACGATCTGCATCCCCGCGGTGAGCTCGGCGTAGTAGTCGGGAACGAACTGGCGCAACGGATCACCGGCTGGATTCTCCAGTTTAATGACGGTTGCGCCCAGGTCTCGGAGTCGAGCTGCCGCCAAGGGCCCAGGCAGATTGATGGCTGTGGAGACAACCGTGATGTTGTCGAGTGGCTTGAGTGAGGTCTGTGTCACACTCAGTACTCTAATGGATCTGAGCGTCACCGAAAATGGCTGTCCGCGGACTCTTGTCGCCGGTGGTTCGCTCTGCTTGACTGAGGGCACAACCACTATTGAGGAGGCAGTTCGTGCAGATCACCGGTGCAGTTTTGGAAGAGATTGGTCGGGACCGGCCCTACGGCGAGTCCCAACCCATTGTGGTGCAAGAACTCGAGCTGTCCGAGCCCGGAGGGTCTGAACTATTGGTGCGTATGGAAGCAGCCGGGGTCTGCCACTCTGATCTATCCGTGGTCAATGGGTCTCGCGTCCGACCGGTGCCGATGCTCTTAGGCCACGAGGCTGCCGGCATCGTGGAGAAAGTCGGAGACGAGGTGACCGATATCGAGGTCGGTCAGCGCGTGGTGATGACTTTCCTGCCCCGGTGCGGAGAGTGCAAGAACTGTCAGACTGACGGAAAATTGCCCTGTTCGGTAGGGTCAGCAACCAATAATGACGGAACCCTCATCTCCGGACAGCGCCATCTCTCGCGCGATGGTCAGACGGTCGAGCACCATCTAGGTGTCTCCGGATTTGCCACCCACGCCGTGGTGGACCGCCGCTCAGTCGTACCGGTGGGTGATGACGTTCCGGCCGAAATCGCAGCGGTCTTTGGATGCGCCGTGCTGACCGGTGGTGGCGCCCTGCTCAACGCTGTTGCCCCCGAGGCCGGCGAGTCGGTGATGATCGTCGGGCTGGGCGGGGTCGGCATGGCAGCACTGTTGACTGCAGTAGCCGAAGGAATTGACCGCATTATCGCTGTCGATATGTCCGAAGAAAAGCTCGAGCAGGCCCGCCAGCTGGGCGCCCACGAGACCTACACTTCCGAAGAAGTCAAAGACCAAGGCATCACCGCAGACCATACCCTGGAATGCGCCGGTCACCCCAGCGCCTTCGAACTCGCATTCTCTGCCACCAACCCCGGCGGTCGGACGGTGACCGCAGGGCTCCCCTCCCCGGATGCCACCTCCACCATCACCCCGCTGACTTTGACCAGCGAAGTACGTACCGTGATGGGCTCCTACCTGGGATCTTCGGTGCCATCCCGAGACATTCCGCGGTTCGAAAAGCTGTGGCGGGAGGGAAAACTTCCCGTTGAAAAGCTCATCACCCGCCATATTCGCCTTGACGAGATCAATGATGCGATGGATCAGCTCGCTGACGGAGCTGCGGTGCGTCAGATCATCGATTTCTCAGGCTGACTTGCCGGCTCAGAAGGGTAGTAATTAACCTCACAGGTGTTCGGTGGTGCGTCGTGTATATTCAGTAGCCACGCGCGCACTTACTCGCTAGTATATAAACGATCATCGCTCATCACCCCTGGTCAGGGGCTTATCGAAGGAACGCCTGTGCCCATCCGCTTACGCCTGCGCTTCAGCGCGATATTTTTGACTGCCCTTGCCCTGGTTGCCGGGCTGGTTCTTCCCTCGGCCCTCCCGGCTGAGGCTGAGACCGGTCAGACTAAGGCCTATGAATTTACCGGAAACTGGATTGACCAGCCGGAGGCTTTGGAGTCCGGGGTTGGGGTTGTCGGGGCCCAGTGGCGACTCGATATCAACGACTCGGCCGCTGCTCCGGGTAATGCCAATGTTGATGGCAACGTTCTTGAAGTGACCCTGGAGAACGCGGTGTTTACCGATACGCCGGAGACCTGCGAGTCAGCGGAGTTGTCGGAGGATCGCCGCTCCGTGACGTGTGATCTGGGTGAACGCGCTCAGGGTACCGCCGAGGTTGCTTTCACCGGTGTGCTGGCTGATGGCCCGGCCGGTTCCTTCGTGACTGCGACTGGTACGTTCCGGGGCCACGAGGTCAAGCTCCCCGAGATCCCGATTATCAAAAACTTCGGTATGACCGCAAAATTCGATGGTGGTCACCCACAGTCGCTGATTGCCACCAATACCAGGTATCAGAACATCAACTTCCCCTTCTCGATTTCTCACGCTCAGCAGACCGCCAACGGCCCGGACTCGGTGACCTACAGGCTAGACATTCGCTACGTCGACCAGAATGGGAGAATGGTCGCTACTGTCGATCCTCGCCAGACGAGCTGTTCGGCCAATGACCGTATCCAGTCCGGTTACCCGTTCTCGGATGGTCAGCACGCCGAAAACCAGTCCACGCATTTTCCCGACTGCACCCTGAGAAAAACCGGGGACACCACCTTCGAGCTCACCCTCAGCGACCTGAACTACGACAACGGGCCTCGTTTGGACTCCAACGGTCAGCCTCTCCCGGTCGGTTGGGATGTGATCACCGCCGGTAATATTCACCTTCAGGTGCCATATAACCAGCAGGCACGGGGCGGTACGGTGCGGCTCAAAGCAGAGCCCCAGACCTACACCTCGGTTGAGGGAGAAACCTACGAGGACACCTTAGATAATAAGACCAACGCCATTCCGGTCGTGCGCGGTGCGTTTACCGGAGGGTGGGTTCTCGGTGCCCAGCGCCCCAACGCTTACCCAGGCTCTCCCTGGACAAATACGTACCGCGTACCAGCCGGCGCTACCGTGACCTCGGTCGCGGCCACCACGCCAACCACGAGCCAGAATTCAAAAGCGCACAATTGGGTCTGCACGACTTTCGACACTGAGTATGTAGAGTTTCAAGACGCACGTGTGTCATTGAAACGGGAGGCGCAACCTACCTATATTTATGATGACTCGTACGAGGGAGATATTTGGTACTACACCGGTGACATGGTTGACGCCTGGACCGGGGAGCCGGTAGATCCCAATTTCTTCAACTGTGGTACCGAGGCCAAGAGGAGCGATCCTGCTCACGGCAACCCGCCAGGCTGGTCAACTGAGAAGCCCGATGACCTCTCCACGGTCAAGGCCGTGAAGGTTGAACTTCGCCCAGAGCTCTTGGCCGAAACAACACACGAGAGATCAGTGGTCTACCTGGTTTCGGAGCTAAAGCTGAAACCGAGTGCGAAGCCCGGTCAAGACGTTTATACCTGGGCTTACTCTCTGGAACAAGGTCGTAACGAGTGGCGAGCCGATCGGATCCAGAACAATCTTGATTATTATGACCGCTCGATGAATCCTGATCTCGCAGAGCCACACAACACCTTGACGCCGGAGGGCTGGCGCTACCCGTACTCCGGGCCAGGACGTGATGCTCTTCTGGTCGTCGGGTCGTTCCCGTTGGTGGAGAACCTCATTGAGAATACCGAATACAAACCAGGTGACGCTGCGAAGTACACGGTGCGTTATGGTTTGGAATCCAACTTGGCTGAACCGGACACTGACCAGGTCGTGGTGAAAAACACCTTGGCGAAGGGCATGGAATACGTCCCCGGGACCGCGCAAGCGAGGACTGGAGCTGCGGTGGGCGAGCCGGAGGTGAGTACGAATGACGATGGCCAGCAGGTACTGACCTGGACCATCGATAACGTGCTACCCAACGACGAACTGGGTGAGATAGTCTTTGAGGCCACGGTGCCTGACGATGCCGAACCGGGTGCGGTTTTCGTGAATAAAGCCACAGCCACGTCCCAGGAAGTCACGGTTGACGATAGCGTGCAGTTCGTGGTCCCGCGCTCTGGACACACCTCGATTGTGAAGGATACCGAGCAGGCCACCTTGGACCTGCCGAAGGCTGATGACCCGGATCAGGACGTCACCGCCTGGTGGGATGTAAAGGTCACTTCCGAAGACCCGAACACCTCCTCGTTTGTGGACGTCATCGACTCATTGCCGTATGACGGTGATGGTAGGGGGACCTCAACCGATGCCCAGTTGAAGTTGGCTTCGGTAGACGCTCCCCAGGGTGCGACTGTTTACTACACGACGGTTGATCCCGCTGAGCTGGACGAAGATCCGGGAGCTGAGGTCAACGGTGGTGCTGGTACTCCGTCGGATATTTGGTCCACCGAGTTTACTGAGGATGCCACGGCTGTGCGTGTGATTACCGGTGAGCTGGCGCCCGGAAAGACGCTTTCCTTCCGGGTCAACCTTTCGGTGATCGGTGGTAAGAATGGCGATATTCTGGTGAATAAAGCGGTTGGACGTGCAGAGAGTACCCAGTTACGGATGCGTACGTCCTCGCCTGTGACGTTCGTTGGTGCTGAGGAGCCCTCGCCGTCGCCAAGTGAGCCGACTGAGCCGTCGCCAAGTGAGCCTTCTCCTACGGAGCCCACTCCTACGGAACCGTCTGAGCCGTCTCCGAGTGAGCCTTCGCCTACGGAGCCTTCGCCTACGGAGCCTTCGCCGACTGAGCCGAGCCCCAGCGAACCGACTCCGAGTGAACCCTCTCCTACGGAACCGTCTGAGCCGACTCCGAGTGAGTCTTCGCCAAGTGAGCCGACTGAGCCGAGCCCCAGTGAACCGACTCCGAGTGAGTCTTCGCCAAGTGAGCCGACTGAGCCGAGCCCCAGTGAACCGACTCCGAGTGAGCCTTCTCCTAGTGAGACGCAGCCAGGTTCTTCTGAGCCTTCGAGTCCGGAGCCTAGTGGCTCGGCGTCGACTCCTACGTCTACCCCGGAAGAGCCGGGCGTGACTGAGTCTTCCACTGCTGGTCAGCCAGGTGCGACGCCTGATCAGCCTTCGTATCGTGAGGACGGTGATTTGGCCAGCACTGGTAGTGCAGCGCTGAGTATTGTTATGGGTGCTGTGGCGTTGATTGGTCTGGGCCTTGTGCTTACGGTCGTTCGACGGCAACGTCATAGCTAACTAGCTGACTGACTGGTTAGTCGCACGGCGGCGAACTCCACCGCGGGTTCGTCGCCGTTCTGCGTTTCAGCACTCTATTCCAGCGACTTGCCCCTAGCGTTCTCCGCAACGGTCAACGAGCTGACAACAGGAGGCGTCGGTAAGACCGGCTCTACGTGTTGTTTCAGCTGGTGGCGTCGCCTGGTGTCAAATACGTATGTGGTGTCTAACACTAGTGTTCAGTGTTTTTTCAGCCTCTACTCAAAGTGCATTCAAATTAAATCCGGAGTTCACACAGAGTTCGTTCGCTTTCTCCATAATCGAGACGGTGCGTTTCTATTGCGCGCTTTCTTATGCTCGTAGACCTGTTAACTCACACTTTGAATTGAGATGAGAGCTTTGAAGAAACTGTTTTCCTTCCGCGCGGTCGGTGGATTGTTGACGCTGGCTTTGGTTGGGGGCGGTATCGCCACGGCCGTTGTTCCAGCTGTTGGGGCCCCTGAAGATCAACTTATTACTAGTGGAACGACTGAATGGCGTTATCTTGATGACGGCACTGATCCTGCTGATGGTCTGCCTGGTCGCACCGATTGGACTCTGGCTGAGTTTGATGACAGTCAGTGGAAGACCGGCGCCGGGAGTTTTGGTGCGAAGAAAGGCGAGAAAGCAGAGCTGTCTGGTGGGTATACTCCGGATAACCTGCTGAACCAGTACAAAGAGGGTACCGGAGAGAACCATGAAGCGTTTTTCTTCCGTACCACCATCGATGTTGACGCTGCTGAGCTGGAAGGCGATAAGCAGCTGGCCGGTGAAGTGATCTACGATGACGCGGCAACTGTCTTCGTTAACGGAGAAAAAGTTGCTGGTTTCGACGATGCTGGCATTCAGTATGCGGCTGAAGGCGAAGGACGCAACCTGGTTTATGGTGGCTCTAACGCTGGTGCTCCGAAGACCGGCCAGATCGAGGTCGATGCAGATATCCTCGAGCCCGGGGAGAACACTATTGCGGTTCAATTGCACCAGGGGCGGGCCGACAGCTCTGATATTTACTTGGATATGACCAAGCTGAGCCTCACTGGTGGGGGCCAGGACTCACCGAATCAGGCCCAGCATTCCTTGCTCCTGGGCGTCGGCTCCGACCCCAGTGAGCGCTACATCTCCTGGTTCACCGCCACTGGTGTTCATGAAGTCGTGCAGATCGCAGCTGGTGAGCACGCTGAGATGCCGACTGAGGCCCAGACAGTTCAGGCAGTCACGCGCAGGACGAGTGCTGTTGAGGGTGAAGATTTTGTTCACGCTACCCTGACCGGTCTGACCCCGGGTGTTTATTCCTATCGTGTTGGTTCCGAGGAAGGTGGCTGGACTGATATTGAGCAGTTCCGCGTCTACGAGGACACCTTGGAGCACCAGTTCACCTTCATGGGCGACGCTCAGATCGGAGCGTCTGGCAATATTGAAAGGGATGGCATTGGTTGGCAGACCACCTTGGATGCTGCCAACGAAATGTTCCCCGAGGCCCAATTCATGTACTCGGCCGGTGACCAGGTGCAGACCTACGCTGGGGATTCGGCCGAGTACCGGTCTTATCTGGCTCCGAAGCAGATGCGTACTCAGGTTTCTGCCCAGACTCTGGGTAACCACGACTTCAACCGCAACCAGATTCAGAAGCTCTATGGTGAGCACTTCCACCAGCCCAACCTGTGGGAAGGCGACCCGACCGAGGGCACCTACTGGTTCAAGTACAACGGCGTATTGCATCTGAACATCAGCACCGAATATCCGCTGAATGATGGTAGCTACGATGCCTTGCGGGCTTATTTGCAGAATGTCATTGCTGAAGAGTCTCACGACACTCACTGGACCGTGCTGACCTTCCACCGCTCGATCTACTCCTCCGGAGCTACCCACTCGCAGACGATCACCACCCGGCGCCTCCGTGAAGGCATCTCCCCGATCGTCAAGGACCTTGATATCGACCTGGTGCTGGCTGGTCATGACCACAGCTACACCCGTACTCACCTGATGGACGGTACCACCCCGATCGTCCCCGAGGACGCCGAGGCTAACGCTGAGACGTTCGCAGCGACCCCCGTCAATGACCCGAACGTCGACCACGACGTTGTCTACCCTCAAGATGGTCAGGTGCTGTACATCACCGCGAACTCGTCCTCCGGTTCAAAGTACTACAGCCTTGTACCGTCTAGCTGGACCCCGTGGAAGCACACCAATAACCAGAACTACACTCCACAGTTCACCAACGTGGACGTCAAGGAGTGCTCGCTGACCATGACCACGCTCACTAACACGGGTGAGCAGGTCGATAAGGTCGAGCTGGTCAAGGACAAACTGGCTCCGGAGATAGTTCATCCCGGTGACACCTCGATTCAGGTCGGGGCTGACTTCGATCCGCTGGCCGGCGTTGAGGTTTCCGACGGTTGCGATGCCGTTGCCGTTGAAGACGTCACCGTCACCGGTGAAGTTGATACCGCCGTACCCGGAGAATACGAGCTGATCTACACCCTTGTGGATGCTTCCGGGAACGAACGGGCCGTGACTCGTACCGTGACCGTAGTTGAAGGTCAAGCCCCAGGCGAAGACCCGACTGAGGTTCCGACGGAGAAGCCAACTGAGGTTCCCACGGAGGATCCAACTGAGGTTCCGACGGACGAGCCAACCGAGGAGCCGACGGAAGGTAGCACCCAGGAGCCTACTGAGGGTGCAACTGAGGAGCCGACGGAAGGTAGCACCCAGGAGCCTACTGAGGGTGCAACTGAGGAGCCGACGGAAGGTAGCACCCAGGAGCCTACTGAGGGCGCAACTGAGGAGCCGACCGAAGGTAGCACCCAGGAGCCTACTGAGGGCGCAACCGAGAAGCCGACCGACGACACTAGTCAGAAGGCCAGCGAGGATGCTTCTGCGACTGCGACAGAGTCGACAGAGCCTGAGTCCAGCGAAGCTGGTCAGGACGCCGAGCAACCCGGTCAGCAAGACCGTGATGGTGATCTGGCCAGCACCGGTACGATGGCCTTGGCTATCGGCGTGGTAGCTGCTGTGCTGATTGCTCTGGGTCTACTGCTGACCATCACCCGACGGAAGCGTCACAGCTAAGAGTTGACCGACATAACCACAACAGTTCGGTGGCGAACTCACTGACGGGTTCGCCACCGAATTGCGTTCCGGTGAAGGTTTCGACGGTGTTAATCTTGGGGTCACCGGCGGTTCTCGTGTATCTGCTCTACTACTGGTGGTCACTTCATCACTCATGAGAGGAAATCTGCCGATGTTCTCTGCGCGCAAGCGTGTCCTGGCGACCATCTTGCTGGCGCCTCTGACCGGTGCCGGCTTGGTGCTAGCTCCCTTCACAGCCACCGCTGAAACTCTTGAACAACCATCCGCCGAGGTGGCCCAGTCCGAGGTCACGGTGGTGATTAATGAAGTCGTGTCGAAGGGTGGAGACCCTGGCGACTGGGTGGAGTTCTACAACTACGGCACTGAGGATGTCGATCTGTCGGGCTACGTTCTGAAAGACGATGACGACAGCCACTCCTATGTCTTCCCGGAGAACACGGTGATTCCGGCTGGGGGATACCTGGTCATCGACGAGAAAACCGCTGATAACCCAGGATTTGATTTCGGGCTCGGCGGAAAAGATCAGGTACGCCTGTTCGCACCCGATGGCACCACCCTGGTGGATTCGGTGTCGTGGGATACCCACGCCAATGGTAGCTATAGTCGCAACGCTGACGGTGACGTAGTCGAAACCGCCAACCCCACCAAGGGCGCTGCTAACGACTTCGGTTCCGAGGATCCCGCTCCTGGAAACGACCGGTCTGTGGTGATCAACGAAGTCGTTTATGACGACATCGAAGGTTACGAAGACTCCATCGAGCTCTACAACACTTCTGAGACCGAGGTGGACCTGACCGGCTACAGCGTTCACGACGACAAAGATCGCCCCGGGGAAGGTGACTTGACAGGTTCCTTGGCCCCCGGCGAGTTCCTGGTGCTCACCAAAGACAAGGACTTTTCCTTCGGTCTGGGGAAGGGCGACTCGGTTTCCCTCCGCGATGCGTCTGGCGCCGAAATTGATCGCCTCGACTACGAGGCCACCAGCCCGATCGCTAACTTCTCTCGGTGCCCGGACGGCACTGGCGAGTTCCAGCACGGTACCAAGACCACGCTGGGTGCACCCAATAATTGCGAACCAGTTGCCGAGATTCCGACCCCAGGCGAGTTGGTGCTCAACGAGATTGATTCCTCCCCGGCTGACTGGCTGGAATTCTTGAATCCCGGTGATGAAGAGATCGACATTTCCGGTGTGGAAATTCGAGACAACTCCGATGACCACCGCTTCCGCTTCCCGCAGGACACCACGTTGGGCGCGGGTGAATACCTGATCGTCGACAGCAAGACCACCGGTGAGGTCTACAACGATACTGCCGATATCTGGGAAGAGGGCACCTTTGAGGCAGCGATCGGTATTGGATCCGGAGACAGCATCCGCGTCTACGATGCCGAGACAGGTGAACTGACGACCGAATACAGCTGGAGTAACCACCCGGCCATTGATGGCGATGAACAAGCTGCCACCTGGGCACGGTGCCCCAATGCGACCGGACCCTTCGGGCTGGGTTATGCCACCCCGGGTGAAGCCAACAAATGCGCTCAGCCGGCCGTGGTGATCAACGAAATTGAATCCAATGGTGACGCCACCGACTGGGTGGAGGTCAGCAACGTCTCCGAGTCCGAGGTCAACATCTCCGGCTGGACGCTGATGGATAACGACCCCATCGGTCACGCCAACGACACCACGCCACTGCCCGAGGGCACCACGCTGGCTCCCGGTGAGCTGTTCGTCTTCGACCAGGGTGAGCACTTCGACTTCGGCCTGGGCTCCGACGACACCGCAACCATCCGCGATGCCGCCGGCAACACCGTCGACGAGCACTCTTGGACCCAGCACGCCGAGGGCGTACTGGCCCGTTGCGATGGTGAACTGATCGACGTCCCGGTTTCCACCAAGGGTCAGCCCAACGCCTGCGGTAACCCCGTGGTGCTCAACGAAGTTGAATCCTCCGACGCCGATGGTGGCGAAGACTGGATCGAACTCTACAACCCCACGGCTGAGAAGCTGGATGTCTCCGGCCTGGGCGTGATGGACGACAAAGAGCGTGACTACACCATCGCCGAGGGCACCATTATCGAGCCCGAGAGCTACCTGGTGATCGACAACCTGGACTTCGGTCTCGGTGGCGATGACGAGGTGCGCATCTTTGACGGCGAGCGGTTGATTCAGTCGACCAGCTGGAGCTCTCACGCTGAGCAGACCTGGGGTCGCTGCCCGGATGCTACCGGTGAATTCGCCAACACTCAGAAGCCCACCCCCGGCGCGGTCAACCAGTGCCACGGCATCCCGAATGTCATTGAATGGCCCGGCGACCCGAATCCGCGTGTGATTGATGAGGAACCGATGTTCTTGACCGACTCCTCCGGTCTGGATTTTGCTGATGGTCACCTGTGGGCCGTAGATAACGGCACCGGCATCTTCTGGAAGCTGGTTGCCCACCAGGACGGCTCCGTGGAATACGCCGAAGGATGGGAAAACGGCAAGCGTGCCCGGTTTATCCAGGATGCTGACAACCCGGAGGCCGCTGGCCCAGATGCGGAAGGCATCACCGTTGACGGCGACGGCATGGTTTACATTGCCTCCGAGCGTGACAATAGCGATAAAGGGACCAACTACAACACCATCCTGCAGGTTGATCCCAACGAGCCCGGCCCCGATGTGGTCGCCAGTGCTCAGTGGGATCTGACCGACCTGTTGCCCAGTGTCAATGCCAACCTGGGCATTGAAGCTGTCGAATGGATCTCCAACGACGCTGTGAAGGACAAGATCGTTGATCTCTCCCAGGCTGAAGACGGATCGGTGCTCTACGATCCGGCAAACCACCCGAACGCTATCGCCAACGGGCTGTTCTTCACCGCTTTGGAGAACGACGGCAAGCTGTATGCTTTCGTTCTGGAACCGGAAGGCAAGACTACTTTGGTGACGGTCATTGATCCTCAGATCGGTGGCGCGATGGGACTGCACTACGACGTGGATACCGATACGCTGTGGGTTGCTGCTGATGACGGATACCAAGGCACTCACGCCAAGGTGACCTTCAATGGCACCGACACTCCGGAGGTGGTTCACGTCCAGCGTCCGGCTGGTATGGAGAACCTCAACAACGAGGGCTTCGCCATCTCCACCATGGACTACTGCGTTGACGGTGAACGTCCGGTCTGGTGGTTCGCCGATGGGTTCGAGTCCGGTTCATTGCGCGCTGGCACCCTGAAGTGCGGTGCCCCGGATGACGAACCAACTGAGGAGCCGACGGACGAACCGACTGAGAACCCGACCGGTGGTCCGACGGACGAACCGACGGAAGAACCAACTGAGGAGCCGACGGACGAACCGACTGAGAACCCGACCGGTGGTCCGACGGACGATCCGACTGAGGAGCCGACGGACGAACCGACTGAGAACCCGACCGGTGGTCCGACGGACGATCCAACTGAAGAGCCGACGGACGAGACCACTGAGTCTGACCAGCCCGGTCAAAAGCAACCGGAGGGCGACGACAGCGTCCCGGCCGCAGGCCAGGATGGAGAGGACGGTAGCTCTCAGGATGGTCTGGCTGCGACCGGTGCGGTGGGTATTCCGCTCGGGGTTGTCGGTATCGTCTTGCTCCTGCTGGGCGCATTCATGGCGATTCGACAGAACCGCCGGATGCTGAACTAACTCTCCCAGCGCTGCTGCTCGCGCGCGTGGGTCTCAAGGTAGGCACCTGGAGAAAACTTCTCGTCGTAGAAGTCAGTATCCAGGTGCTGAGCCTGGAGATAGTTCATAATCCACACTGACGGAACCGTGCCGGGGAATTTCCCGAAGGTCTCGTCGATATATTCGGCCTGGATCGAGATCAACTCGATAAACTCCTCGTCGAACGGTGCTGCTGCTGAACGCACGCGTGGCGTGTCCTTCCAGGGCCCCGGTGTGTCCGGGTGGAATGGTCCGCCGACCCCAAACTTCCGCTCCGCCAGAGCATGCACGGCCTGAGTCATCGAGCCGAAATGCGGGCGGGTGAAGGACTCGAATACACCCTCACGTCCGGTGGGGTTCGGGATCGCCCAGCGCTCATCCTGGTCGTAGCGGAAGCTCAGTCCCGGCACCTCTGCTTCACCGGATGCACCCAGCACCGAGAGCCGGTCGATCCCGTCAAAGCTCCACCCGCCGAGTCCGATGGCCCCCAATGCCAGATGTCCAACATAACTGGATGTCATCAGCTCGGCACTGGCTTCAGCCAGTGAGTACTGCTCGACGAAGCTCAGCGGTTGTGGGTCGTCGAAGTGGTCCAGCCGGTGCTCGAATTTCTCCAATCCGGGAATCGGACGATCGTTGATGTCGTCGAAGAGCACGTATCCGTTCTGGGAGAAGAAGGCGATGTTCAGTAGCGTCTGTTGGGCTAAGTCCGCGACCGGAATCACCAACAGTGAGCCCGGCCAGTTGCCAATCCAGGTGTTATGCCCCTCGAAATAGGGTTGTTTGCGAGGTAAATACAGTCGCTCGTCGTTGAGCTTGACCGCCCGAGCTAACACCGCGTTGAGTGTCGCTTCGACCTGGTCGGTCTCGGCGGGGCTCGCGCCTTCCCAGCTGTGCTCCAGCGGCTGATCGCGGGTGGGCAGATAGTAGGTGCCGGAGTCATCGGTGAAGAAGAACTGGGTGGTGTGAAACCCGGCTGCTGAGGGGAAAGTTCGGCCGATAGCCGAGCCACTGTAGTTGGGAAACTGGGGCTGGTAGCCGGGGTGTCGAGTAATGCCGAAGTGCCAACCGGTTTGACCGGTTACGGTGGCTAAAACCAACGCCCGTTGGAGATTGGTCAGGGGACGAGACGCCTGCGAGGAGGTGTAGGCTAATACCCCGTCCGGGATCTCACCGCCGACCGGAAACCGCCGAGATCGGCGACCGATGATCGCCTCATACAGCGGGAACTCCGCAAGTTCGGCCAGAGCCGTGCGTTCGTGATCGGATAAGGAAATCGACTGCAGGCCATTATCAAAAACCGTCATGGTGCTCCTTTGAGTGTGTCAGCAGGTCCGGTCAGTGATGCCTGTATCGTAACGACGGATACACCATGGCAGAAGGGTGTTGTCACGAACTGTCACATCGCCCTGGTGTGTTCACCGCCGATCTGCACCACGCCACGACCTCGAATCTTCCGGTTCGCCAGGTCCTGATACGCCTGATCGATCTGGTCAAAGCGGTAACGGTTGGTGATCAGTTTCGAGAACTCAAGTGCGCCGGTAGCCGCCAGCTCGATGACCTTCGGCATCGTCTGGGCCGGAGGAGCGCCGAAGCAGCCACGAATCTGGATCTTGCGACGGACCAGCTTGGTGATTTCGACCTCCAAGAGATGACCGGCCGGGGCAATACCTGCTAACACCACGCGACCGCCGTCATCCACCAGATCCACGGCCTGCTTGGTGGTGGGGGTCGAACCGAGCGCCTCAAACACCACCGTGGCGCCGTGTCCCAGCAGCTGGGTCACCACCGTGGCTGGATCAGTTACGGTGGAATTGATGGTCGCAGTGGCACCCAGCTCCCGAGCGAGCGCAAGCTTCTCGTCGTCAATATCCACAGCAATGATGTTGGTAGCCCCGGCAGCCCGGGCAAGATGAATAATGCTCAAACCGATCCCACCGGCAGCGACCACTACCACGTCATCGCCGGGTCCTACCTCGCCGACGTGGTAGACCGCACCGTAGCCGGTGAAGATACTGCACCCGAGGATCGCGGCATCCTGAAGTGACACCTCATCCGGGAGCGGGAAGACCGCATTGACCGGCACCACCGCGCGGTCGGCATGACCCGACATGGAATACATGGCCACCTGAGAGCCGTCGGCACGGTGGAGCCGGGTGGTCCCATCCAGGAGGTGACCGTTGAGTCGGTTCTGTGTGAAAAACACCTCGCAGAGTTCGGAGATCCCGCGCTCGCAGTGTCGGCACCGTCCACACGGCATGATAAAGCTACAGGCGACCCGGTCCCCAGGTTTCACGCGAGTCACCCGGTCTCCCACCTGCAGCACCACCCCGGAAATCTCGTGTCCTAACACCGCCGGGCGAGGGAATGCCACCTCGTCTTTGAGCACGTGCAAATCGGTATGGCAAACACCGCACGCGGCCACCTCGACCAGCACCTCATCAGCTCGGGGCGCATCCAGTGACAGCACTTCGGGGCGTAGCCGAGGTTCACGGTCCTGGAGGACGAACGATTGCACGGATGCGGGTGGGGTAGCGGTCATGGTGAGGAGGTCTCCTTTCACCAACATGACGAGATCCACGCAGGTATCTCAAAAATCAACAGTCTTAGCAAAGAGCGGAACTCGCGAGGTCGGTTTGAGCTGTCAAAACGCACCTCAGACCGAAAATCTGCGGAGTTTTCGCTCGCTGTGGCCGAGTCGCAGAATTTCCCATTCGGCTCTGACATGCACATTTACGCATATGTTTATAAGAGGCCGTGGAAAGTCCTGCGCTGACCGGGTTTCCCTAGCTTAACACAGTAGTGAGGTAGATCACGTTACCGGCGGTTACCCCCGTATGACTTACCCGACGGGCGTCAGTACGCTGAAAGCGAGTCCACATCACAACTCACAAATACGACAAAGGGAGCAAAGTGATGAAGGCAGTACTGTACTACGGCAAAGAAGATCTACGCAACGAAGAAATCGATGAGCCAGAGTTGGTTCCCGGTACCGTGAAAATTGCCCCGGCATACAACGGTATCTGCGGCTCGGACTTGAGCTTGTACTTTAACGGTCCGGTACCGCCGGCACCGACCGCAGACGAAAAGCACCCCCTGACCGGAGACACCCTGCCGATCGTCTTCGGCCACGAATTCTCCGGCGTCGTCACCGAGGTTGCTGACGACGTGGAAGGCATCAGCCCCGGCGATCACGTTGCTGTTGAACCGGTCATCGTCTGTGGCGAATGTTTTTCCTGCCAGTCTGGTCAGTACAACCTGTGCACTAAGGCCGGTAGCCACGGCATCTCCGGTAACGGCGGTGGCTTGGCGGAACAGCTCGTCGTGGACAAGCAGTGGGTTCACCAGGTCGGTGACCTGCCCCTGGATCAGGCTGCGCTGATCGAGCCGCTGTCTGTAGCGCTACACGCTGTGAAGAAGTCCGGCGTGGAGTCCGGTCAGACCGCGGTGGTTGGCGGTATGGGCCCGGTGGGCCAGCTGGTCGCCGCCGTGCTGAAGGCGCGTGGCGTTCATGTGATTGCCTCCGAGGTGTCGGCCAAGCGGAAGGAATTCGCCAAGAAGGCCGGCTACGTCGACGCCGTGATCGATCCGACCGAAGAGGACCTTGTCGACTACGTCAAGGACAAGACCGACAACGCCGGTGCCGCCGTGGCCTTTGACTGCGCCGGTGCTCAGGTGGTCTTCGAACAAATGCTGGACTCCCTGGGCGCAGGCGGCCATCTCGAGGT
This sequence comes from Auritidibacter sp. NML100628, assembly GCF_003185985.1. Taxonomy (NCBI): domain Bacteria; kingdom Bacillati; phylum Actinomycetota; class Actinomycetes; order Micrococcales; family Micrococcaceae; genus Auritidibacter; species Auritidibacter sp. NML100628. Next base: position 7,043 of record NZ_QHLP01000006.1, on the reverse strand, counting down.
CGTCGCTGTGCACACCAAGGCCGTTGACCTGGATATCACCAACAAGCTGACCCTCTCGGAGCACTCGGTGGGTGCTTCTTTCGGATACGCCGGTGACCACGAAGAAGCTATTGAGCTCGTGAAGTCCGGCAAGGTGAACCTCGAGCAGTTCATCTCCTCAGTGATCAAGCCCGAAGATATCGTGGAAAAGGGTTTCAACCAGTTGCGTGACCACGCTGATGAGGAAGTGAAGATCCTCGTCGAGGTCAACGCTCAGGATAAGTAAGACTGCGTTCTCGCTCACATCGCGCTCCCTTCCGGTAAAGTTTCCGCAATATGGACTTATCGTTCCGCGGACTGACTGGAAGGGAGCGCGAATGGTTAACGGCGTCCAATCGGTGGAGCGGGCTTTCCTCCTTCTGGAGCACATTGCCGGTGCCGGCGGTGAGATCTCGCTGTCCGAGCTAGCCGAGCAGACCGCACTCCCGCTGCCGACGATTCATCGGTTGTTGAAGACCCTGGCCCACAGTGGCTACGTTCGGCACTTGCCGAATAAGCACTATGGGCTGGGACCGCGTCTGATCCGGCTCGGTGACCTCGCTTCACAACAGTTGGGGTCTTGGGCGCGACCCTATCTCGCCGAAGTCACCGATGCCGTTCAGGAATCCACCAATATGGCTGTGCTGGACGGCGATATGGCGACCTATGTCGCCCAGGTTCCCTCCGCTCAAAGTATGCGTATGTTCACCGAAATCGGTCGGCGCGTCCACACCAATTGCTCCGGTGTCGGAAAAGCCATGCTCTCTCAGCTACCAGACGAGCAGATCGAACAATTGCTCGCCCGTGCGGGGATCCACCAGCCCACCGGACGGGGCCCTGCCACAGTCGCCGAACTGCTCGACGACATTCGCACCGTCCGCGCTCGCGGATACGCCACCGACCACGAAGAACAAGAACTCGGCGTGCGCTGTTTTGCCGTCCCCGTCCCGGACTTGCCGACCCCGGCGGCCATTTCTGTCTCGGGTCCGGTGACCCGGGTGGATGCTGCGTTCAAAGAACGAGCCGTGCCCTTACTCCAGCGAGTCGCCTGGCGCATCGCACGTGTCGCCGCAACGCGTGGCTAATATCCACGATACGGAAAAGAACTTTCACAAATACGCGAGGTGGGCTAGAGTACATTTCGTCACACCTGCCCGTGAACTCCATCTCAGGGGGACCGATGGAACGTCTTGCGCTTGAAGAGCTCCAGCAGCAACTCCCTGCTGACGTGCTGGTGACCAATCCGGCCACCATCGAGTCGTACCGCTGGGATCGGGCGAACGACCCTGAGGCCGGTACCCCTCTGGTTGTGGTGCGTCCGACCAGCACCGAGCAGGTCCAACAGATCGTGACCATCGCCGCCAAGTACCGCATTGCCCTGGTACCCCGGGGTGCCGGAACCAGCCTCTCGGGTGGCTCTACCGCCGTGGACAACGGTATTGTGCTCTCGCTGGAACGGATGAACTCCATCGAGGTTCACCCGCAAACACGTTCGGTCACCGCCGGCCCCGGGGCGCTGAATGCCGAGGTCAAGGCCGCCGCGGCAGAGCACGGGCTGTGGTACCCACCAGACCCCTCCTCCTTCGAGATCTGCTCCATTGGTGGCAATGTGGCCACCAATGCCGGAGGCTTGTGCTGTGTGAAATACGGGGTCACCACCGATTACGTGTTGGGGATGACCGTGGTGCTCGCCGATGGCAAGATCATCACGCTCGGTGGCCCCTGCATCAAAGACGTGGCCGGGCTGTCGTTGACCAAGCTGTTCGTGGGGTCGGAAGGCACCCTCGGCGTGATCACCGAAGTCCATCTGCGCCTGATCCCGCACCAAAAACAACCCACCACGATGGTGGCCACCTTCCCGAGCCTGGAGTCGGCGACCCAGGCGGTGCAACAGATCACCCAGACAATGCGCCCCTCCATGCTGGAATTCATGGATCAGGCCACCATCCAGGCCGTCAACGCCGCTACCGGCATGGGACTGGACGATCAGGCTGCAGCGTTGCTGATTGCCCAATCCGATGAATCGACTGCCTCGGCGGTGGAAGAAATCCAGCGGATGGAAGCGATCTGTACCGAGCAGGGGGCTACCGAGGCCTTCTGTACCGATGATCCTGAGGAAGGCGAGGCTTTTGTCACCGCCCGTCGAGTCGCGATCCCCTCTATTGAACGGATGGGTGCGGTGTTGCTAGAAGACGTCGGCGTGCCTCTGCCGAAACTTAGCGAGTTGGTGGTGGGGATCAACCAGATCGCGACCCGGCACCAGGTGAGCATCCCGACCATGGCTCACGCCGGGGACGGCAATACTCACCCGCTGGTGGTTTTGGATCCCACCGATCCAGAGCAACAGGCCCGAGCGCACCAGGCCTACGGAGAGATTATGGACCTGGCGATCGGTTTGGGCGGGACCATCACCGGCGAACACGGAGTGGGGCGACTGAAGCGACCCTGGTTGCAGGACTATCTCGGCGAGGACATCATGGAACTCAACCAACGCATTAAGGACGCCCTGGACCCGCTGGGCATCATGAACCCCGGCGCCATCTTTGACGCGACAGATAAGGAGAACTGACCGTGACTCAACCAAACTACACCGAACGTGCTGGACTGCAGGTGGCCGATGAGTTGCTGGAGTTCGTGGAAACCCACGCGCTACCGGCTGCTGAGCAACACGCCGAGAGCTTCTGGTCCGGGGTGGCTGAGATCTTCGCCGATCTGACCCCGAAGAACCAGGCGCTGTTAGCCACCCGTGATGAGCTACAGCAGCAGCTGGACACCTACTACCGCGAGCACAACGGCGTCGGCGACGCTGCGAGGTATCGCGCATTCTTGGAAGAGATCGGCTACCTGTTGCCGGCCCCCGACGAGGTCAAGGCCACCACGACCAACCTGGATGTGGAGATCACCCACCAGGCTGGCCCGCAGCTGGTGGTCCCGGTGAGCAACGCCCGCTTTGCCATCAACGCCGCCAATGCCCGATGGGGTTCGCTCTACGATGCCTACTACGGCACCGATGCGATCGATCAGTCTGAGGGGAAAGAACCGGTGGGAGACTACAACCCGGTTCGCGGTGCTGCGGTGATCGCTAAGGGTCGCGAACTGCTGGATTTCGCTGCCCCGTTGACCGCTGGATCTCATGCTGATTCCACCGGCTACCGGGTGGTTGAGGGTGCCCTGAAAGTCACGTTGTCGAACGGGACCGAGACCGAGCTGGCTAATCCAGAGGGCTTCATCGGCTACACCGGATCCCCCCAACGGCCCGAGACGGTGTTGTTGCGCCATAACGGCCTGCACCTGGAGATTGACTTCGACCCTTCGGGCACCATTGGCTCCACCGATGGCGCCGGGATCCAGGACATCATGCTGGAATCTGCCGTGACCTCGATCATCGATCTGGAAGACTCGGTGGCTGCGGTAGACGCCGAAGATAAAACCCTGTGCTACTCCAACTGGTCCGGGCTGGTCAACGGCACGCTGAGTGAAGAGGTGACCAAAAACGGCACGACCTTCACCCGCGTGCTGGCCGATGACCGCCACTACACCGCCGCCAATGGCACCGACACCATCTCACTGAAGGGCCGATCGCTTTTGTTGGTGCGCACCGTGGGCCACCTGATGACCACCGATGCTGTGCTGGATGCCGAGGGCAATGAGGTGCCCGAGGGTATTTTGGACGCGATTATCACCTCGCTGGTGGCCGTGCCGAACCTGCGCTCCGGCAAAGGGAATTCGTCGACCGGATCGCTGTATATCGTCAAACCGAAGATGCACGGTCCGGCCGAAGTTGCTTTCGCCGTGGAGACCCTGGGCCGGGTCGAGCAGCTACTCGGATTGCCCGCAACCAGCCTGAAGATCGGCATTATGGACGAGGAGCGTCGTACCTCGGTCAACCTAGCTGCCGCGATCAACGAAGCCAGCGATCGGGTGTTCTTCATCAACACCGGATTCCTGGATCGCACCGGAGATGAGATCCACACCTCGATGCACGCCGGTGCCGTGGTGCGCAAGGCCGATATGAAGGCTCAGCCCTTCCTGAAGGCCTACGAAAACTCCAACGTCGACATTGGCTTGGCGGCCGGCTTCCGCGGTACCGCCCAAATTGGTAAGGGCATGTGGGCCAAGCCGGATCTGATGGCCGATATGCTTCAGGAGAAGATCGGTCACGTCCGCTCCGGAGCCACCGCCGCCTGGGTGCCCTCACCGACCGCGGCCACATTACATGCCCTGCACTACCACTTGGAAGATGCTTTTCAGGTCCAGTCCGAGATCGCTCAGCGTCAGGCCCAGTCCCTCGAGCCGTTGCTCCAGCCCCCGCTGGGTGAGCCCGAGAAGCTCAGCGATGAGCAGCGCCTGGCCGAGGTGGACGAAAACGTCCAATCCATCTTGGGCTATGTGGTGCGCTGGATCGACCAGGGCGTGGGTTGCTCGAAAGTTCCCGATATTCACGACGTGGCCCTGATGGAAGACCGCGCCACCCTGCGGATTTCCTCTCAGCTACTGGCCAACTGGCTCGAGCACGGCATTGTCACTCAGGAGCAGGTGGATGAATCTCTGGCTCGCCTGTCTACAGTGGTCGATGAGCAGAACGCTGGCGACCCGAACTACGAGGTGTTGATGCCCAACGGTCAGGGCGGGATCGCCTTCCAGGCCGCTCGTGCGCTGATCGTTGAAGGGGCCACCCAGCCCAACGGTTACACCGAACCATTGTTGCACCGCTACCGTCGGGCCAAGAAGCAGGAACAGCGCGGCTAATTCTCACACGCACTCGGCACCGTTCTGAATCGGGACGGTGCCGAGGCGTTAAAGGTCGCGCATGAACCTGACGGCGTGGTGCATTGCCTCACGTGCGCCACGCCAGACGCCCAAGGAATTGACGAAGGGGTGCAAGAGTCCGGAATTCACCCGCAGTGTGGTCTCCACTCCGGCCTCACGTAGAGCCTGAGCATAGGCGAGACCTTCGTCGCGCAGTGGATCAAATCCGGCCACTGACACGTAGGCCGGTGCGGTGCGTGCCAGCAACTCAGGTGGCGCCAACAATGGAGAAACGCGCCAGTCGGTGGCCAACTCCAGTTCAGAACCCAGATAGTGGTTGCGATACCATCGCATGTGCTTGCGCGTGAGGAAGTACCCGCGTGCGAATTCGTCGTATGAGACCGTATCCAGCCGGCTCAGGTTAGTTACCGGCACAAAGAGCATCTGTGCCACTGGCTGTGAGCTACCTGAATCCGCTCTGAGCAAAGATACCGCCGCACTTAGGTGCCCACCGGCCGAATCGCCGGCAATGATCACCTTATGCGGATCCACCCCGGGAACCTGGCCTTCCAGGACGGCATCCAGGGCGTCGTTCACGGCCAACAGCGCCGTCGGATGAGGGTGTTCCGGGGCGAGCGGGTACTCCAGGCTAATCACGATGACCTCGGCACGATGGCACAAGAACCGGGCGGTCGAATCGTGACTGCGCGTCGATCCCAGGGTCCAGCCACCCCCATGAGCGTAGAGCACAGCGGGACGAGGGATCTGAGCTCCAATCGGATAGTAGATCCGCGCGAGTACTCCGCCCACATACCGGGTGCTGACAGCTAAAACGGCCGGACTTCCTGGGTCGCCGGCGGCCGCTTCCTTCTCGATCTCCCTGCGGGCCTGATCTACCGGGAGATCGGAGAAGTCTTTCGTGGCGAGGTTGAGAACCGCCAGAGAAAGACGAACATCGGAGTCCATCCGGTCCCCCGAGCGATTCGTCAGAGCAGGGACAACTCGGTCCAGTACAGTAGCAGGGATCCGGTCGAGGGCCCGAGCCGCCAGCGTGAGGCTAGACATGGTTAATACCGCATCAAGGCAGCAACATTCTCGACGCGACCGTCGGAAATGATGATGACCCGTCCGGAATTCAACAGCGTATGCAGAATGGCGGTGTTCACCTGACCGGTGCCGTCTGAGGCCGACAGTGCCGGGTTGATAAAGAGTCGGTCCACCCGTCCTTCGACCGCTCCATCGCGAATCACATCGGGTTGGGTTTCGCCCAAACCCGTACCGGCTACATTGGCGAAGCGCTCATATTCGGCATCATCGGCGGAGGCGAAGCGTGGGCGGATGATCTGGTCCCAGACCGCATCGCGCAGTTCGGCACCGGATTTGGCCTCCGGGTTACCGGCCAGGAATTCCTCGGTCACTACCGGGTACGACGAATAGCCTCGAATCTCGGGGACGAGCTCCGACACGGAGGCCACGACCAGTGGCTGGGATCGCGCGCGGCCGAGTTCATCACCCAGCGAGGCGCCCACATCGTGTAAGAACTTTTGTTGTTCGACTTCGAAGTTGCTGTTCCCATTGCCACGCACCCCGGGCGTGTAGCCGGAACTGCGGTCATCGGATTCCCATTCTTCACGGGATTCGGGAACGTGCCGCAGCGGAAGCTCCTCGACGGTGTCCTTGGTGGCATCAAAAAGCCGCACCTTATTCTGCGCTAACGCCAGAATGTAGAACGCTGATGACTCGGTGAGCGCTTCGGCAATGGGTCGCAGGACAAAGTGGTGGTTGACGTGGACGTATTCGGTGACCGGAACGCCGAGACGGTAGGCCCGCCAGAAACCGTCGGCCGCAAAGAGCGCGAGCGTCTCCGACTGCTCGCGGACGAAATCAGAATCAGACACCAGGTCTTCCAGCGGCGCCACGATCTGATCAATGGCAACGTCACACTGCTTCTTGGCCTCGTTGACGGCCGACTTGATGCGGGTCGCCGTTTCAGAAGACGTGTGGTGGGTCGGATTCGTGGGGAGAAAAATCGAGACTTTCAGCCCCTCGGCGTTGGCCATGGCCTTCAGGTCGTCTGTCGTGATCTGATCAAATTGTCCATGTAGTCCCATGAGTTCACACTACCGATGAGGACTACGTCACGTCTACCGGCTCTTCACAATCGAGGGTGTAGACGGGGGTCTCGGGGAAGTGGCGCGTCGATAGCTGGATAGAGGTCGAGGCCTTCCGATGATGGAAGTTCCTACACAAGCCATCTGAAAGACCTCGACGTGCCT
>NZ_QHLP01000005.1:0-143524 GCF_003185985.1 Auritidibacter sp. NML100628 | reverse complement strand
CCCAACGTGCCAGGCTTGAGCCCAAGCTCGCCGGCAACCTCGACAATCTGCCGATCCGACTGGACCACCAACTGGACCGCCTCAGCCTTGAACTGCGGACTGAACTTCCGCCTCGATGATGTTGCCATACTCTTGATCCTTCCCCATCAAGAGAAACTGTCCAACATCCTTGATACACCCCACCCTTCACGCCGGAGAGGTATTTGACCTCAAGCTTATGTGGAGAAACTGGAAGACTACTCACTCAGAATAGGCCTGCACACGATTCCCGAAAGCCTCAATCTCCCACACAACTTTCACTCCCACTTTCGTTCCTTTCTGTTACAAGAGCTGCTCCCGGAAGCATCGACGCAGGCAGTTTCTCCAAACTCGATGGTATCGAAGGTTGATGGCTCTCCGCGGGACGCGTAATTGATGTTCGAAGAGCGACGTGTGCTCGAATCCACGACGCTGGCCGAGTGAAGCTTCTCCACATTGCTTCGGTCGGTATATTTCGGCGAGGAGATTCACGAAGCCCGCCCGTAGCAATTCGGTCGGAGGTTGATTGTCCGTTGCGGCGGTGTCGTTGGTGCTTGTAATGCCCTTCCGTCGTTCACGTGTTTGAACCAACGGTAGTGCTTATCGGGTGTCTGGGCGTCAATATTTGCCGCGCCGTAGCCAAGTTGCACGTCAGTACTGTTAACAGTACGGATCTCGATGGAGAACCGAGCAAGACCCGTGGTGTTGGGAGTGCTGCGGTTAAGTTGCGCGCCGGAGAAGCACAGTAGGTCGCCGGGCTCGATGACCGCGGGCAGTTCCACGATCTCGCTAAGCGGCTCTTTGGGCACGGGGATCAGAGGTTCGGTCTGCTTCCGAACGGCGGCTGGACTCCAGCTGGAGCTGCTGTTGGCGACCGGACGGCCCCAGTATCCGGGTGCAAAACTGATTGTCCTTCCTGCTGTGACCGGGAAGATGGGTGTCCACCAATTCGTCTGGGCGTTCAGGTTCGACCCCCAGGTGTCACGGTGCCATCCCGTGCCTCTTGCTGCATGTTCGGCCCCTGAAGGAAGCATCCGCAAGTTGACTTTTTCCCAGTAGGTGTCCTCTAGCACGACGCCGGTCTCGCTCAGTGCCGCGAGTGCGTGCCGACGCACCACATCGTCGTATTCCACCGTCTGGCGAATAGTTCCGAGGATCTTCTCCAGGTCTTCGAGCGTCAGCGAGTCCTGTGCGGTGAGGGGGTCAACGCCCCCGAACCCTTTATAGATCAGGTCAGCGACTCGCTCCCGGAAGGCGCTGAGACTCCGCAGTCGGGGGAACACCAAAAGCGCTCCATTGAAAAGCAACTCACCCCTATCTTTATCGCTGAGCATTTTGTGAACGATCTGAATAGATGGCATTTACTCTCCTTGTGTCATTGTGCCGCCTCGGCCGTCGAATGGCTACGAGACGTTGACGGGAATCTGTCGTGGACAGACGAAGGATCCGACGTTGGAACGTCTCGACTGTGCATGTGGAAAGACTAAGCCGAGCGTGGGGAACCAGCTGAGGTGTTCCCGCGCCTCAACAATGTCGACTTCCCCCGTGGGACGACTTAGTTGAGACAGGCGAGGAGCCGCCACGTGCGGCAACGGTGCCATGCCAAGCCCGGACTGGTTGCGCTGGCCCTTGGATGCGGTCATGGAGCACTCCCAATTTTCGCCTATTGAGTCCTGAATGCGGGCAAGGTTCGCCTGAGCGCTGGAAACACCTGAAACCACACTGCAAGACTGAGGATGGCGGTGCCGGCAAAGGCGGTGCCGAGGCCGGCATGATCGGCGACAAGCCCGGCGATCGGGGAACCAAGCGTTTGTCCGGCCCCGAGGCCGAGGAACGACAGGGTGACCCCCAACGCCGGGGATTCCGGGTAGAGGCGCGCGGCCCACAGAATGCAGATCCCGCTAAGCCCCATATAGGTAGCGCCGAACACTCCCGCTGACAACAGAGCAAGCGGCAGGCCCGGCGCTGACAAGGACAGCAGAGCCATCGCGGCGGCCCAGAGCGTCCATGTTGCAACGTTGACTGGGATGAGGCCGTGTCGGTGTACGAGGCCTCCGACAACACCACCCAGCGGGCCCATTATCCCGATTGTCAGCCAAAACCACCCCGAATACTCTGAGTCGAGGCCGATGCGTTGCACTCGGTCGATGGAGAAGTTCCAGTACGGGGCGCTGGTGAGACCGAGCAGGAAGGAGTTGGCCAGAAGAAGTGATACCCCGGTTCGCCGCAGCGAGATTCCGAGCCTGATTGCGGGCTTTGGCACGGCCGCAGGACGGGGCAGGACCCGCCAAGCAATGGTGGTGACGAGTGCGGCAAGGAGACCGAAGCCGAGCCAGATGTACTGCCAGCCACACAGTAGCGTCGGCGTGAATGCCGAAATGGCCAGTCCCAGGCTGGTGCCGGTGTTCGCCCACGACTGTGCCCTCGGTTCTGCATCAGCACGCACAGTGCGGCCAATAAGTTGGGCGACTCCCGGAGAGATCAAACCTGCACCTGCGCCGGCGGTGAGGAGGCCGACGGCGAACAGAACCACATTAGGCCCCGAGGCGCTCATGAGGCTCAGGCCTACTGTTGCGCATGCCCCGGCCGCCAGTGTGGTGGCGCGGGGGCTGGCTGATGCAACTGGTGGTGCGATCATCAGGCCGACCGTATAGCCGAAGGTTGAGGCAGCACCCAGAATGCCGATGCCGGTCGCATCGAGAGCGAACACCTCCGCGAACTCGGGCACGAAGAGCCCATAGGCGTACCGCGCGAAACCGTAGCAGACAGCGATAACACCAGCGCTGACGACTGCGATTGGCCACCACGACATTCGCTGGTCGTCCACAGTTGGGTCGGGACCTGGTTGCATCTCGGTTCAGATCTTCTTGGATAGTTGGAATGCGATCGACCCGTCGGCGGTGACCTCCTGGGCGAGCACGACCATGTCTCCGGTCCGTTCGCGATGGGCGACGTAGTCATCGTGGTTGAACTTGAGGCAGTAGTTTGTGATCCACGACGTGTCGGCGCCTGCGGAGGTCGTGGTCGTTTCCGCGGTCACCGCGGCCATGGCTTGCCCCCAGTCCTTGCCCAAGTCCACCGGCACTAGGTAGATGCCGTAGCTCGAATTCTCAGCCTCCGCGTACCGGCTGAGCACTGCCTGGGAGAATTGTCGCATTGCCGGAAGTGCGTAGAAGTCGAAGACGGGTTGCCAGCCCGCCCGTGGCAGCAGCTGCATCTCGGAGATGAGGAAGTCCCCGGGAAGCATCATTTGCGACAGTATCGTCGCGATGTTCTGGGGATGGTCGTTGCCTTCCTCGAAGCCGAGCATGGTGAACACCGAGGGTTTCCCCGGCGTATGAACATCGTCCGGGGTGACGTCTTCGAACAGTTGCTCGCGGTAACGAACGCAGTCTCGTGCCAGAACCGCACTGATCTCTCGGATGACTGTGGGTTTGGACGCTGGGTTGATGTCGACAGCCGTGTATCCGCGCACATCGGCATCGATGCTGACGAGGCGAGAAAGGATGTACGTGGTCTTGGCAGGTTCGGGGCCCAGCTCGATGTAATTGAAAAGTCGGTCTCCGACTGTTTCAGTCAGTTTAGAGGTGACTCTTGCAAGCGCTTGACGCAAGGACCCTACTTCGTGCGTGGCAGATCCTAGTGAATCATTGGCGAGTCCGTCTCGGTTGAGTTGCCACATCAATTCAAAGATTTCCGATAGTGCTTCATCACTACCGCTGGCGCTGTCAGCGGCCGAGTACTTGTTTGCATTGTCGAACGTGACAATGTGCTCTCGGTCCGTGCCGCAATGCAAGGCCAGCGCTTCTCTTACGCTCTCTGCCAGATCATATCTGACGGTGCTGTCCACCATGGTGTCCTTCTCCTTGAGTACATGATCGTGCCGCTATTGACATGGCCCGTCGCGGGCGCAATGCCGTCCTCTCGCCGATGCTTCCGGGACCGCGCCGGGCGCTCGCCCCGAATACGCGGTCCATCCGCGTGATGCGCCGGTGCGCCAGTTTGCGTCCGGAAGACCGAAACGTTCGCATGCAGGGAGCAGTCAAGAGTGTCCTCGCGCAATCAGGCACAAGTCCCGTTCGAACAGATCGATTGCCGCGAAGGCCTCCTGCCCGCCTGCGGAGCCGTCTATGTCGGGCGCCACGGCGTCCTTGACCTCGGAGGACAGCACGAACCGTCCTGATCCAATCGTGCTCGCCCCAAGGATCGACAGCAGTGGTTTCACCCCATAGTCAAGGGCGAGGACGTGTGCCTTCGACCCGCCGATCACGAAGGGAAGAACTGGTACGTCTGAGAAGATGCCCATAGGTAGGAGATCGACGAACACCTTGAGAAGCCCGGAATAAGTCGCCTTGAAGACGGGAGTGGCGATGACCACAGCGTCGGCGGCACAGAGACTGTTAACCGCGCGTGCGATGGTTGGTTCATCCTTATCGCCGGCGAGAAGCGGCGCCGGGGGTAGGTCCCGCAGCACCAAGACCTCGACAATATGTCCTCGATTCGAAAATCGTTCAGCGACAATTCGGGCGAACTTGTCGGTCGTTGACGGGTTCGAGGGGCTCCCGGAGACGATTACGATGCGGCTCAATCTTGCTCCTTGCTCGTGGGCGTCTGTGCGCGCGAAGCAGCCGGGCCGGGACCCACGATGGTGACCACGACCGCGATCGCGGCGAGGATGGCAGTTGTCCAAAGCATCGGCACGATACCAATGCTCTCCACGAGCACGCCTCCGAGGAGGGCACCGAGGGCGATGGCGGCCGTGAAGATGCCGACGTAAAGGCCGGTGATGTGTTCGATACGATCTGGGGCCGCCCGAGTCATCCACAGCTGCGCCCCGACCGCGAGGCCACCATAGGCGACGCCCCAGAGCGCGATGGCGACGCCGGTGAGCAGTGCCTGGCTTCCGAACCATGCCAGCAAGATGATCGCGATCGTGACCCCCATGCCGAGTAGGAACACGGTGAGCTTGGGCTGTCGTCCCGCGAGGGCGCCGGCGGCGAAATTGCCGACGAGGCCGAACACGCCATACAGGAGAAGTAGGAGTGCGATTGCGTTCGGCGGGAAGCCACCCTGGACCTCAAGAACCGGCCGGACGTATGTATACGCGGCGAAGTGAGCGGTGACGAGGAACACGACGACGATCAGTCCGCTGACGATCGCCGGGCGAAGCAAGGACGCCGTCTTCCCATGGCCATCGTGGCTCTCTGACGTCTCGGGGCGGCGCAAGCGTGGCATTGCGAACATGAGTGCGGCTGCGAGGAGCAGCGCGAAGCCAGCGAGTGTACCGAAGGCCGCTCGCCATCCGAATGCGTTACCGATGAAGGTCCCCAGGGGGACGCCGAAGACCGAGGCCGACGCAACACCGCTGACGGCGAAAGAGACGGCAAGTGCGATGTTGCGAGGGGCGACGAGTCGGGTGGCGACAGCCGACGCCATCCCCCACACGGTACCCATGCCGAGGCCGAGGATGACTCGCGAGATGAGCAGCAAAGTGAACCCGGTCGAGATCGTGGTGAGGATGTTGCCCATGGCAAGGACAACCATGGCCAGGGCGAGGACCGAGCGGCGGTCGAAGTTGCCCAGGAGGCGAGGTACGACTGGGGCAGTGACCGCTGAGACGAGCCCGGTTATGGTGAGGCTTGTCCCTGCTGTGCCGGCTGAGATCCCCAGGCCGTCTGCCATCGGAGTTAGCACGCCGACCGGCAGCATCTCGGAAGTGACGACGATGAAGGTGCTGAGCGTGAGCACGGCGACCGAGACCCACTGTGTGAGGGTCGTGCGCTGCTCCTGTGTCTGTGCTGTTGACGGGCGAGAATCCATGCTTCCATTCCACCTGCGGCACGTCCGGCGAACAAGGCCGATCCGCTCACGTAACGATGAGCTAGACTCATAGATATGAGTGAGTCGCAGTCGACCTTGAACCCGGCCCATGTGCAGCAGCTTGAGTGCTTGATCGTCTTGTCCGAGGAACTCCACTTCGGGCGCACTGCCGACCGGCTGGGCTACTCGCAATCGCGTGCCTCGCAGCTGATCGGCCAACTGGAGTGTCGGATCGGGGCCCGACTGGTGCAGCGGACCAGCCGGAGGGTGTCACTGACGCGTTTGGGAGAACAGTTTGTCAAGGACGTCAAGCCGCACTACCGAGGATTGATCACGTCGATCACCCGTGCTCGGGAACGAATGATCCGGGGGGCGTTGCAGGAGCTGCGCGTTGGGTTCACCGGCGTGGTCTACGAGGAGATCACACGGGTTTTTCGTGTGCTGACCGAGCGCTTCGGAGTCAGCGTACGCAGTCACGATCTGCCACTCGGCTCACCCTTTTCGAGCTTGAGTGAGCACGAGGTGGACGCCGTGATCGCGGAGTTGCCAGTCCATGATCCGGATCTCGTTGTGGGATTCCGCTTCCCCCCTCAGGATCAGTACCTTGCTGTCAGCAGCGATCACCCGTTCGCTCTCCGCCGGAGTATCGATCTCGAAGATCTTGGAGAGGTGGATCTGCTTCACCGAGAGGGGGATGCTCCGGACTACTGGAAGGCGGCGCGCACGCCTGCGAGCACGCCAGAGGGGCGGCCGATCCTCTCGACGTTCGGGATCAGCTCAGTGCAGCAAGGATTGACGTTGACGGCGTCGGGCGAGTACTCAATGCTGGTGTGCAGGCCTCTAACAGAGCACAATCTGCGGTCTGATGTGAGCTTCGTGCCAGTGCGTGGCCTCGAAGAGTCAAGCCAATTGGCTCTGGTCTGGCGTAAAGATAGCGGTGGCCCGACGCTGCCGGCATTGGCGGGTCTGCTTGCAGAGGCCCTCATGGATGGTGGCGCTGCAGCGATACCGGACACATCCACCGTGGTGACGAGCTGATAACTCCACGGAATCGAGCCGGAGCTGCCATCACCGAGGCACGAGCCAGGACTCCGAATGCCGGCTGATCCTCTCCCAGCTCTGGGTGCACAGTCGGTCCATTTCCGGTTGTGTCGGTGTTTGGAAGCCTCCAGCCGCGAGTGCGCTCTTGAGGAGCGTCCCGGTTTGATGATTGGTGACCTCTCGCGTCCACCGGTGCTCAGCCGTGGCAGTCGTCAGCACCCCAAGGCCGTCTGCCGCTGCGCGAACGATGTCGAGAGCCTCAGTGGTTTCGTCCGCGGTGCGAGAGCCGTCGACTTGTGCTTCGACTGCGAATTGCAGGATGAGCTCGTAGCTGGCTCGTTCCCACTGTGTCAGGCGTTCGACTGGCTCTGTGAGACTGGTGTGGGAGTGCTTATCCCAGATTCGGGCATTGATCCCGAGCATCCAAATTTCTGGGTGAGTCATGGCGTGTGCGACCGCGCAGATGAAGACAGAGGCAAGCCGCTCATGGCTCTTCAGCGTCGGATCGTCGCGGATGTCTGCGACGTAGGAGTGCAGGAGCTCGGCGTTCACTACGGCGATCTCGACGTAGAGCGCTTCTGCGGATTTGAAGTGGTTGTACCACGTGCCTTTGGAGTAGGCACTCTCTGATGCAAGGGCGGTGAGGTTCACTGAGGTCAGCCCGTCAACACGCATGCGTTTGATGGCAGCGAGGAGGAATTCGCGATGGCGAACTCGATAGGTCTTCTGGCGGTGCGCCTGCAGGATGGATGTCGACATGGCATGGTCAGGATACCTCCCCCTCGGTTGGCTCTCAAGGATCGTCGCTGGTGGTGGAGGAGGAACTCATGCGGCCGTCTAGGCTCGATAGGAGTCGGCAAATGCCTTGTTCCGCATGAGGAAGGTCCCGACATAGTCTTCGTGGGGCATGAGTCCCGTGCTGGCGATGGTGGCGGTGTTCGTGTACACGTTGCGCACTGTGCTGTCAGCGATAAGCGCGGAGATCAGTTCTTCGTCGTCGGCGATAGCATTGACGATGAGGGAGTTCCGCAGTGGGCGATGGCCGTCTTGCCGGGTCCAGGGGGCGACGACCACGCAAGGGAATGGCAGCTCAGTGGCCAACGTCTGGTCGTCCGCCGATTCGACAGTGAAGACCGCCGGTCCGAGCACCGCCCCTCCCTCGGGATGTGGAGAGATGGCTTCACAGAGAGGAATGACGGGTGTGGCCCGTTGGGCCATGCGCTCAAGGTGTTGGGCGATGATGGTCGCGGTGGTCTCGGGGACGCGGGGTCCTAGATGGTCGTCGTGGAGGGCGCGTCGACGTGCCCGAGCAGTGAGCTCGTTGGCGAGGTCGGCTGCAAATGCTTGATGGTCGCCTTCGACGTAGACGGCACTGGTGTTGATGCATCCAGTTCCTGACAGCGCGGAGACCGAGTCGGCCACTTGGGCGAGGGCGTGTGCGTTGTTGGATGCGGCCGTAACGAGTGTCTTGGTGCGGCCCGGGCCATGGACTTTGACTGTCGGTGTCGAGTCGTAGCGGGCGACGATGTCGTCACCTCCGTATACGAAGCCCAGGTCGCAGCGGCGCAAGATCTCGGCTCCCGTGTCGTGGTTCCCGGGAAGGTAGACGGCCTCGGTTTCGCTGAATCCGGCAGCTCGCAAGGCAAGGACGGTGCGGTATGCGGTGAACGGTTCCCGTCTGGAAGGTCGCACGGCGACTTGATAGCCGAGGGCGAGGGCCTGGAGCCATCCGTTCTGGATCGTCGGCGAGTTTCCGGCGAGCACCACGCCCAGGGTGGAGCCTCGGCGCGCCCAGACTCCGCTGCCCGCTCCTGCGAGTACGTCTGTCCAGTCGGTGGCGGAGCCTCGGGGGCGGGCCTGATCGGCGCGTTCAGGGGCCTGGGCGATCGCACGTGCGACGGCTGTGGTGGCGGTGCGTGTTACTTCGGGCCCATGCCCGGAGACGGCGCTGACAAGGCGGCAGTGTTCCTCGAAGGTGATGCCGCCGAGGGTGCTGTTGGAGAAGGCGTCGGCGGCCGCGTTGAAGCGGGATTGGTTCGTACCAGCAGGCCTTTGCTCGGCCCGGGCTTGCGCTGCGATGGCTTGGGCGATGAGCAGGGCGGGCGCTTGTGACGTCGTCGCAAGGACTGTTCCGTCGACGCCGAAGATCGGTTGTTGAGCCTGGGTGTCGCGCTTCCCTCGATGGGTGAGGACCGGGAGTACGGGGCTGACGGTTTCCTGGGTCATCAATACACTCCTTGAACGACGTTTTCGCCCTCGAAGGACTGGAGAGGCTGGGGTGCGCCGAGGGCGTCGCCGATGCTGCCTGCGCTGGCGATCCGGATGGCGGAGTCTCGTTCGAGGTTGTTGGGGATGAATGCTCCGCTGCTGATGTGGCTCATACGGACTTGGCCACGTTGCCCAAGGGGAACAGGTTCGAGGGTGTCAGGGTCGACGATGTGGAAGGTGACGAACGGCGGGTACCCGTCGTAGATGCTTCCGCCGCCGGGGAGGGTCTCCTGCCGAAGCCGGGCTGTGGTGAGCACCATGGTGCTACCGTAGATGTTCTGGATGATGACATCAGGGAAGGACTCTTCGATGAGTGTTCGGGTGTCCTCATCGAGGTGTGCGCCGGCGAAGCCGAGGTACCGCAGCGATGGCCGCAGCGCATCGATCAGGTCGTCGTGGAGCATGAGCTCGGTGAAGATCGGGGGCGTCGTCGTCACCGCACCGATCCTCTGTGTGCGAATGATGTGACCGATCTGCTCGATGAGGTGATTGACATACGCGTCCGCGCCGCTGCCGTGCCCGACGAGCTTCTTGACCCAGCGTGGGTCGATGTCAATCGTGTGGAGTACTGATCCGAGCCTGTGGGCCTGCAGCCTGGAGGTATGGCCAAATGCGTGGGGGCCAGAAGGCATGGCCACGAGCCAGTCGGCACCGAGTGGGAATCCTGCCTCGATGAACTCTTGGTGTTTCCATTCCAGAGCTCGCGCGATCCAGGAGTCGGTGTAGAGCAGGCGTTTCGGCGAGCCAGTGGTACCACCGGTCTCGTAGACCGCCGGCGGCGAGCCTTCGGACAGGCCCCGAGGCTTGAGGTCAGCAACGGGGCTGTCCCGCAGGTGCTGCGCGATATCGGGGAATCTGGCGAGATCGCGGTAGTCCTTGATTTCCGTGAGGGGGTCAAAGTCGAGGTCTTCGGCGAGCCGCAGCCACAGAGGTGATCCGGTGTCTTCGGAGAAGTGCCAGCGCAGTGCTTCTTGCAGGAAGGCCTGAGGGTCGGAGCTGAGCTGGTCCTGGCGATCGTGGAAGGTCGAAGTCATGGTGAAGTCCTTTGGTTGCTGCGGCGGGGATCATGGGTGAGGGTCATGCGCTTATGCGAACCAAGAGCTGAGCACGCGCACGGTCTGTTCATGGTTCAGCCTCGGGTCGAGCAAGGTTGTGTATGTGCGGCCGAGGGTGGGCTCGCGGCCGGACTCGGAGCACTCGAAGATGTTGTCGGGACTTGCTTCCAGGTGGATCCCTGCTGGTCGCTGTCGCTGATCGAGGAGGATCTGCTGGAACTGGGTGAGCTCATCGATGATGTGCTCGACGTGGCGTGTCTTGATCCCGGTTGAGGTGGAGACGGTGTTGCCGTGCATGGGGTCACAGACCCAGAGCACGCGCGGCGCACGCTCACGGATGGCCTGGGCGAGGACGGCGAGGTGGACGATGTCCTGGCGGCCCATCCGTGAGATGAAGGTGAGTTTGCCAGGTGCGTCATCGGGGTTGATTCGACGGGCGAGCTCAACGGCGGTATCCGGCGTGACGGTGGCGTCGACCTTGACGCTGACAGGATTGTCCACGGCCGCTGCCAGGGCCACGTGGGCGCCATCGAGTTGGCGTGTGCGTGCGCCGACCCACGGCCAGTGGGTCGTGGACAGATAGGAACTCGTGCCGTTGTAGGTGAGGAAAGCGAGCTCGTAGTCGATGAGGAGCATCTCGTGGCTGGTCCAAATGCGATGTCTTCGTGAGTGCTCCCGGTGGTAGTCGGCGACAGCCGTGTGCCCTGCCTGCGCGGCGGCCCAGGAATGGGCGAGTTTGGATGCCGAAGGCAGGCGGGCGGCAGGCGTTGGGTCCGGATCGTTGACGGCAGGACCGCGATAGCTGGGCAGTGTCTGACCGTTGACGGTCTCGAAGTCGCTGGAACGCGGTTTGGCGTGTTGCCCGGCCAGGCGGCCGACGCGAATCACTGGGCGCGATGGGTGACAGAGGTGACCTGCGGCCTCGTCAATGAAGCGCAGTTTGCGGAGAGTGTCCGCATGGACATCGGAGTCAATGTTCTCGACACAATCGCCGAGCTGGAGGACGAGGCTTTCGTCATCGTGTGCTCTGGCCAGCTGTTGTGAGAGTTCCTGGATCGAGAGTGCGTCGATGAAGCCTTGCTGCGGGAGATTCCTGAGGACATGACGGACTTGTTGGGCGTCGGGCCACGGGGGTTGTTGTGCGGCGGGCATTCTGGCAATCACCTCAGCGGTGAGATGGTCTGCAGTTGAGGTTGGTGCAGTCATGGCGAGGGGTGCTTCTGGGAGTCTGGAGGCAGTGACCGCGGGTTCTCGATGGGAGTGCGAGAGGATGTCCACACGCATCCGTGGCCACCTTCATCCGAGGTGAGTTCGTGGGAGGCATTGAGCCCTTTGTTCGTGATCATCGCCGTGGTGGCAGGCACGCAGTACTCGCAGGGTGCGTCGAGGGTGAGAGTGACTCCTCGCTGCCGGGCCTTTTCGCGGTAGTCCCAAATCGCGCAGTGTCGAATGTTGAGTTCGGCCCGCTCTTCGTCATGTTCGATCCAGGTTGTGTCGGAGTCGTACAGCGCTGCTTGATCATTGAGACGCTCAAGGGGTACGAACGCGGAGTGTTTCGGGCTGGCGTCGACGCTCGCGTAGACCGCACTGTTCGATGCCGCCCACCGGGAAAGCTCGGCGTAGCCGAAGGTGTTGACGACGAAGGCTTCCATCAGCGCTTGTGCGTGGAAGAACGCCGCCTTCCACGCGGCCTCCTCGCTGTCGTCGTCGGGCAGTCCGTCGAAGATCGCCTGCTTGACCGTAAGGAGTTCTTCCAAGTGGGCTCCGGCACGCTCGTCGACAACGAATCGAGTCAGGCCGGCCTCGCCCTCGAACAACCTGCGGCGCCAGAGATGAGTGCGGTCTTCCGCCGGTGCGTTCCTGCTCTGGCCGCAGTCGGGTGTGCTTTGTATAGTTGGCTGTGACATGAGGTTCCTTTCGTCAGTGGGTTTGCGGAAAATCGGCGCGAATTAGTCGTCAGTGGCTGCCCGGATCGCGGGGAGGATCTGCTCGCAGAGTGAGTCAAAGTCGTTGCCGAGGATGAACTGGAATCCGTCAACTCCGTCTTCCCGGTACCATTTGACGATCTCGTTGGCAATCTGTTCTGCGGTGCCGATCATCCGGGCGTGCTCTCCGAGGGAGAACGCGTCGGCGGCGAATTCCCCGAGAGTCTGACCAGGACGCTGGGCTAGGTCCCAGAGCGGAAGGTATCGAGTGCCGTGCTCGGCGAGGACTGAGGAGGGGTCGGCAGGAAGGATGGTCGGCGAAACGGGATCGCTGCTGCTGAGCCCGTCGAGGTGCAGGCCTGGATAGGTCGCTTGCAGTTGGCTGATGCCATTGCTGCTTCTGGCGAAGAGTTCGATCCGCTGACGGTCTGCCGCGACGATAGCGTCTGCCTCTGCTGCCGATCCGGTGACGTTGACGAACATTCCAGGCAGTAGCAGCAGGTCGTCGGCGGAGCGTCCTGCGTTCTCGGCTTCGGTCCGCATGATGGCGCGCAGTTGCTGGGCTGCTCCTAGTGTCGGGGTGCCGGCGAAGATTGCGTCGGCGGTGCGGGCTGCCAGGCGGACTCCGGCCAGCGATGATGTGGCTTCGAGGGTGAAGGGAAAGTCCCGAGACATCGGTGGCATGTCGATCGGGCCGGGCTGGTCGTAGAACTCGCCGTGGTGGTCGAGATCAGTGATCAGTTCGGATCGAATGAATCCGCGAGCAGAGGCCTCGTTGGCCTCGGGAGGCCAACTGGTCCAGAGTCTGCGGGCGACGTTGACGAACTCTTCGGTCTGTTCGTGGCGCCGTTCGCGGGGCACGCTGTGTGAGAGCCCCAGGCCGGTACCGGATCGGAAGGAGGAGACGATGTTGATCCAGGCTCGACCCTGTGAGATCCGGTCCAGACTGGCGAGGCTACGTGCGAAGTCGAATGGATGCGCGTGCATGGTCGAGATCGTTGGCATGACCGCGATCCGTTCAGTAGACGCTGCGACGAGAGCAGACATCTGGAACGACTCGAACACTCGCAATGGCGGTCCTGAACGGAGTGCTGCTCGGTTGACTCCGGAGAAGTCGGCCTCGAAGACGGCGTCGATGTCGGCAGCCTCGGCCTTTCGCGCTTGGCGAATGAAGGTGCCGACGTCAAATGGGGAGTCTTGACCGCCTGAAGTGCGCCAGTCGCGACTGGTCGTGAGGAACTGGGCATTGAGGAGGAAGAGAGGCTTCCGCTTCATTGCGTGCGGCTCGTGCCGTTGATGGGTTGGTAGATGTATCACGGGGGTAGAAGTCCTTTCCAGCGAGTACGACGGACGTGTCGACGGTGGAGGCTCACAGTCGCGCCCAGGCGTCGGAGAGTGCCGTACGTAGGACCTGCTCGATGAACGCGAACTCCGTCGGGCCTGCCGTGGTCGGCGGGGCAAGAAGCACGGCCGGGTCGCCGCGGTCGTCGAGCCGGGCGTGTAGACCGCTGTTCCGTAGCGCGGGGGCGAGGTGGGCGAACAGCCGTTGCCTGTCTTCGGGAGTGAACGGCGCGCGGGTAGCTTTGTCCTTGACGAGTACGACTCCCCAGAAGTAGCCGGCTCCCCGGACGTCGCCGACGATCGGCAAGTCGGTGAGTTTG
Organism: Auritidibacter sp. NML100628; assembly: GCF_003185985.1. Taxonomy (NCBI): domain Bacteria; kingdom Bacillati; phylum Actinomycetota; class Actinomycetes; order Micrococcales; family Micrococcaceae; genus Auritidibacter; species Auritidibacter sp. NML100628. Next base: position 129,736 of record NZ_QHLP01000005.1, on the reverse strand, counting down.
GCCAGTTGGTCTCGGAAGGCGTGTTCGTTGTCCCGGACATGCTCGTTGAGCTTTTCGCGTTCGAACACCCTGAGGGTTTCGAGGCCGACGGCTGCGGCGACGGGGTGGCCTCCGAACGTGAGCCCATGCGTGAAGGTGTTCTGTGCCTGGGTGAAGGGTTCGAAGATACGGTCACTGGCGATGACGGCGCCGGCCGGAATGTATCCGGCCGTAATGCCTTTGGCTCCGGTGATGATGTCGGGCGTGATGCCGTAGCGATTGATCGCGAAGAAGTCTCCGATTCGACCCATAGCGGTGATGACTTCGTCGGCGACGAGCATGACACCGTACTTGTCGGCGATCTCGCGGACTCGCTTGAAGTAGCCAGCCGGCGGAGGGATGGCGGCGCCGGAGTTCTGCACAGGTTCGAGAAAGACTGCAGCGATCGTCTCGGGCCCTTCGAACTCGATGGCTTCGGCGATGCGGTCGGCCGCCCAGATGCCGAAGGCCTCGTCGTCGCCGCGAAGGTGTTCAGGTGCGCGGTAGGCATCGGTGTTCGGAACTTTGCGGGCTCCGGGAACAAGTGGCTCGAAGGGGGCACGCAGCGGCGGTAGCGAGGTGATCGAGAGCGCGCCGTGAGTGGTGCCGTGATATGAGAGCGCCCGGCTGATGACCTTGTGCCGTGTGGGCTGGCCGATCGCCTTGAAGTACTGCTTGATGAGTTTCCAGGCGGTCTCCACGCTTTCGCTTCCGCTATTGGTGAAGAACACCCGGTTGAGATCCCCTGGGGCCTTGTCGGCCAGTGCCTCGGCGAGTTCCGCGGCGCGCGGGTGTGTGGACCCCCAGATAGGGAAGTAGTCGAGCTCGCGGATCTGCTGTGCCGCGGCCTCGGCGAGTTCGGGGCGGCCGTGGCCGAGATTGGTGGCGAAGAGACCAGAGAGGCCGTCAAGATAGCGGCGGCCCTGGTCGTCCCAGAAGTAGTTGCCCTCAGCGCGGGTGATGACGGGAACGTCACCGCCCGCGGAGAGGTTCGAATGGTTCGTGTAGTGCAGCCAGAGGTGGTCGCGTGTCTGTTCGAGCGTGCGATTGTCGTTCACTGTGGTGCTCCTTCACTGAGAGATCGTCAGGCGTGGATTGCCGGCCTAGTGGCTCGGGAGGTTGGGTTCGTATTGGCGAAACCACGAGGTGAAGTTGAGGATGACTTCGCTCTCGAAGTTGCTGACGAGCCCTTGATGTCGCGCTGATGTGGTGGCGTTGTCAGGGTGCAGGACCTCGGGTCGGAAGATCTCCGCGAGCTGTGCCGGAGGCTCAGCGAGCGCATTTTCCAGATCTGCTTCGAGGATCCTGGAATACTCGGGGTCCGGCGTCGTCGGATACGGGGACTTGGTCCGTTCTCGGACGCTTTCGGGCAGCCGTTCTCCGATCGCGTCGCGGAGGACCCCCTTCTCTCGTCCTCCCGAATTGTGGATGTTGCGTGGCAGTGTCGCGACGAGTTCGACGATGCGGGGATCGCAGAATGGCACTCTGACCTCAAGGCCGCTGGCCATGCTGAGTCGGTCGTTGCGGTCGAGGAGCATCGGCAGGAAGTACGTGATCGCCAGGTAGGAGATCTCGCGGTGCCGACGATCGGCCTCTGAAAGGTCCGGGTCAAGTTCGAGGCGGTTCAGAGCGGTGGAGTACTCGTCATGCAGACGGGTATTGAGTTCGAGCTTGGAGACGAGGTCGGGGCGCAGGGTGGCGAGTACACGCTGGTGGAGATGTCCGTGGGCAGGAGTGTCGGCCATCCATGGGAAAGTGTCTGACCAGACTGCGTCAGGTTCGTTGAACCATCGGTAACCGCCGAGGATCTCGTCGGCACCCTCGCCTGACAGGGCGACAGTGGCATGGCGGCGCACTTCGCGGCAGAGCAGCAGGAGGCTGGTCTCGAGGTCCCCGAAGCCATTGGGAAGGTCTCGCGCGCGGAGCGCGGCGTCGCGCACCGAGCTCTCGGCAAGACGAGTGCTGTCCAGGACGATGTTGTGGTGGCGCGAGCCGATGTAAGCGGCGGCCTCGTGCGCATACCTCCGATCTTGAGCCGAACGGGAGTCGAGGGAGCCGCTTACATCAGAGAAGTCGACGGAGAACGACGAGACAGGCTCAGTGTTTCGGAGGCTGTTCGCGATGGCGGTGACCGCCGAGGAATCGAGCCCTCCAGAAAGAAATGTGCACAATGGCACGTCAGCGATCGTCTGCCGCGTCACCGTGTCCTGGAGAAGGGCGGATAGTGCGGACGCAGCCTCTTCGGGGTTCTCGGTGGTGTTCGGACGGCCGAGAATCTCGGCGAGGTTCCAGTACTGTGTGTGACGGACTCCGCGCGGCGAGAATTCGAGGATGTGTCCGGGCAAGACTTCCTGAATATCTCGGTAGGGATTCTCACCGGGGAATTTCAGGAGCGGCAGAAGCAGCTGACGCATTCCCGCGTCGTCGATGTCTGAGGAGATCGTCGGGTGCGCAAGCAGAGACTTGATCTCAGAGCCGAATACCAGAGCTTCGCCTGCGGCGTGGTAGTGCAGGGGCTTGACGCCGAGCGGGTCGCGAACGAGCCATGCCGTCTTCGATTCCGTGTCCCAGATGGAGAATGCGAAGATGCCGTTGAGCCGGTCCACAGCGCTGGGTCCCCATTCTGCTCAGGCATTGAGGAGGACCTCGGTGTCGCTCATAGTGTGGAACCGACGCCCGCAGGCCATCAACTGGTTTCGCAGCTCCCGGTGGTTGTAGATCTCTCCGTTGTAGCTGAGGATCAAGCGGGGTTCGGCCGGGTTCTCAGCAGGGAACACCATCGGCTGGCTGCCCTTCTCGATGTCGATCACGGACAGTCTCGTGTGGCCGAATATGGCGATGCGAGACGCCCAGTACCCGGCATCGTCAGGTCCGCGATGGCGCAGTGTTTCGTTCATTCGGCGAAGGGAAGTCTCCGCGCCGGAGGGCAGGCCGCGCTGGTCGATCCAACCTGTGATCCCACACATCACGGGCCTCCCGTGCGGCTTGGGGACGGGAAGGGCGCGTCACATCCTGGAGTGCAGCGACGGGCCACTCGGGCAAGGAGTCTGTTCGGCGGCATCTGTGAAAATCGGTTCATGACACGATTTTGGCCGAACTCTGACGATCCGTCAAAGTCATTCAGGATTCTCCCAGTAACATCCCGTCATAAGGCCTGATCGGCAACCCGCCGCCCCCTCGGCGCACGCAACGCCAGCACCCGTCCTCGCCGAAGTTCCGGGCTAGAGTCGTTCAGGGCAAGGGTTAGCTGCGTTGCACAGGGCTGCTTCGACGCGTAGACGGTCGTTCTCGATCGACAATCAGACTGCATGATCTCCGACCCCGCTGGTCCGCCGCGACGACCCGCGCGCCGTCTTAGTCACGTCATCGAGTCCGGTCCACCACCGGGCACTTGCTGGATGACTGGCTCCTATTTCTGATCGTTCAGGCGCTTGTGATCTTCCGTATGCTCCAGGCGTCGGCGACCGCCGTGGTTCCGATGCGGGCACGGTTCCTCCAGCCAATCTGGGAACCCCGGGCTCGGCGTCACGATGCCGTTATGGTTCCGCGCGATGATTCTGTTCCCTCGCCTCCACGCCAGGTGCGGAGGCGAGGGAACCTAGCGAGCCGTACATGCTTGGGCGAGGGCGGCTCCATCGGCAAGGGAGCCCTGGCAAAGCCGCCCCGACCTCCCGCAGGCCGGTGAGAGCGATGGTTATCGACACCGGACCCAGCTCGATGCGCAGGCGCGCTTGGCCTGTCAGGGGATCTTAAGGATGTGCCAGACGTGCATTGGGGTCAGGACTAGGGCTTCAGATCACAAGTGGCACGTAGATGGCACGACTGGCTTATGGGCTTGAAGAAGCCCCGGGATTCCCGTCTCTCATCAGGGAGGAAAAGAACGGGGCTTTCTGGCGCGTACACACGAGTCAAGGTAGCTTTAGTTGCTCGCGGACGCAGGTGCGCGTGCGGTCAACGGCCGCCCACCCGACGGCTTGGAGCAGTGAACGGCATCATTTTTTTGCGTGCGGCCACAGATGCGCTCAACACTGGCTTCGCCGTGCGCATGGACAAGGCTCGCACCTCAAGGCGCCATGCGGACCGGTTCGTAAAGCGCAATTCCTGGGACAGGGCCGAGAGGCTGTCGGCTTTCTGTCAGGGAGCGGCATCACTCTACACTTCACACCGATGCGCCGACGCTTCCGGAACGGCCGCGATAACCGAGGCACTGGAGCTTCAGATGTGGGGGGTCAGACGAGTTCGACTTTGATCCTCCCGCCCGCCTTCGGGAACAAGAACGCGACGAACACCGCGATCGGCACATAGAAGGTCTGCACAATCACTTCCGTCGCCGCGATGGCGACATGGAAACCCCAGAACCGCTCTCCGCCTTTCCGTCCGCTCGAGAGCCACCACAGCAGCACCCAGGTGAGCGTGAGAATCAAGAACGGCCAGAACGAGAATCCGCCAACGACCTGCCCGACGAGCAGCGCCACGTACAGAGTCGCGGCCGCCGGACCGCTAGGCAACGTCATTCGCGAATGAGGAGAACAGATCAGGACTGCAACGGCAACGACAGCGGCCCCCTCGGCGATCGGGCTAAGCAGCTCTCGACGGTCTGTCATCCAGGTCGCAGCCTCGGCGACTCCCGTCATGAAACTGTCAGGCAAGCCCAGGTATGCACCGCCTGCGGCCGCTGTTTCGCGTCCGTTCTGGTCCAGAGCGACCCCGCACCAGAACAGTACTGCGGCCATTCCTCCAATCCATACCCAAAGGGTGAAAACGAACTGACGTTCACCCAGGAGCTCTTTCAGCCGACCCATTTCTCTACCCTCGTTCTCGCAGTCGGTACTGGCATCGTCGACCTTATGCTGCTTCCTCTCAGAGATACTGTCTACAAGACCTGAGCAGCGGCGCAACCCGTTCGTTGTCACACCCTCGAGGCAGCCTCCGAGCTGCTTGCAGTTGTGCTCCAGAGCTCCTATCGCGCTGTTACAGAATCATCACGAGCATCAAGTCTCCGCCCCGGCGATGTCGATCAGCTGACTCGCGCGCGGCGGAAAGTCTCCTCGGGCTCGTTGCATGAGTCGCCTTTTGCGGCTACTTCGGGGCTACGCTCATATCTCGCAGGACTAGGCCGGCTTCCAGTGCCTCCGCAATGTCTTCGACTTCGAGCCGGACGGTCTCCTTACCGTTCTCGCGATCGTAGGCCACGAAGTGCGCCGTCTGCGCTTCGACGTCAACCGTGAGCACCTCGAGGGTCGTATCAGTGAACTCGATGGCGCGGACCGGGTTGTCAGGGTCATAGCCATCGGCCTTGAGCGTGAAGAGCTCCGTGGTGGTGCCGTCGGAGGTGTCTGTCGACATCACTCGTCCATCGATGGCCACCCAATCGAAGCGGTCTCCGCGCAGAGATGCGCGGTCGTACCCATCGATCTCGAACCCGAGGTCATTGATAAGGAGCGGATCTGTTTCGTCGGGGAGGGTAAGAGCATGTTGCTCAAAGTCGCCACTATCTATGTCCCAGACTCGCAGGGCAAGCACTCGAGTGTCGCTGTCTGGAACCAGGGTTGCTAGGTGGTACAAGCGCCCACCGGCACAGGGGGCATCCGCGGAGAACTGCAACCCCTCGTCGATGGCCTGAATGCTGATGACCTGCTCTTTCTCGCCTGCTTCGGCATCGAGTCGTGCAAGCATCTGTGACCGTAGCTCGTACTCGCCCATGAGTGTGTAGCCCGCCGCTTCCGCTTGTTGCGCGTATGGCCCCGAGGGTTCCGCGGCGCCGACGATGCTGCCGTCGCAGATACCGGTGACAGAGTAGTTGCCTTCAACCTCGTTCATCTGCGCCTTCCCGGACGCAGTCGTCACCAGTTGTTCGACATACCCCTCCTCGGTGAACCCGTCATTGTAAAGACCGACAGATCCGCCATCGCCGGTTGAGAAAATCGCCTGCTGGTAGTTCGTTTTCGGGCTCTTCGTCTTCGTCAGGGTGTCGGCCAAGTGGTAGTCGTTCTCGGTATCGGCGAACACGATTCCTGTTTCGTCCCAGTCCAGTTGGCCATTGTCCATTCCGGAAGTCCTCATGGCAGCGACGTTGCCTTTGGGGTCGATGAGGCCGACGAAGCCATCGCCGGCCTTCCCGGTGAAGCCGGCAGACTGGCGGCTGAGGTAGAACGCAGCGACTGAATTCCCCAGAGAAGCTTCCGTGTCAGCCACCTGGTTGTCTGCCAATCCGGAAGGTGTGGGCGGAGTGCATCCGCTCAGCCCTAAGCCGAGGGCAGCTACGGCGGCGATGAGAGCACGTCGTTTGATCATGGTGGGAACTCGTTTCAACGAGGCGTCGTGCCCCCGCCTGCGCGGAGGCACGACGCCAACTGTGGGATCAGAGAGTCTTGTACGTTTTGGTGTACTTGGAGTTCTTGATGTTGTAAGGATAAACTCCCGGACCGCCATTGCTGTCGAGGTCGATCCGGCCTCCGACCTTGTAGGCCGCCCACACCAACTGCGAGCAGTTCATCTTGGAGCCGTTGACCTTCTTGTTCGCCGCGAAGTTGGTGTTGTACGGCTTGCCCCGAAGCTTGCTGTATGCGTGGTTGGCCGAAGCCTTGCGCTTGGCAGTGCTGACGCCCACCGACTGCTTGACGGCTCCCTTGCCAACCGAGAGCCTTGAGGCAGCGTATGAACGGCTCTTCAGGGCCTTGCCGCCGGCCTTCTTGACAGGCGCCTCCACGATCGTACCGGTCGTGTAGTAGATGCCGGTGTGCCCGTGCTTGATGAAGAGAGTGCTGGACGGCGAGACGAAGACATCTCCCTTGGACTTCGCGGCGCCAAGGGTTCTCGTGGCGTAGGTAGAGACCCCTCCGCTTGCCCCTTCCGACGCAGCCTGCGCCGACTCTTCGCTCTCTCTCAGAGACTCCTGCAGAGCCTGCTCAAGAGTGATTCCCTGCTCGGCCGCATATGCAGAGAGCCCGTCCAGAAGCTCCTGATCCGGCGCTCCTGGGTTCAGGTTCTCAAGTTTCGCGAGAGTCTGTGACGACTTTGCAGAAAGATTCGCTGACGGGGGAGATTCTGCTGCCATGGCGGGGACCCCTCCGCCGAGGGCCAAGGCCCCAGCCAGCAGGAAGCCTGCCACGTAGTGTTTTTTGCGAAGCATCGCTGCTCCTTCTGTGACGTGTGTATCACCGGTACGTCCGGTGAACCGACCGTAAGAGCGCTCCCATGCCACTCACATCCCTCGTTCGAGGTATGGAGTGCGAGCAGGCGGTCACCTGTATCGAACTGTTATATATCCTGAAGCCGCTGCCACCGCTCTCGAAGGTAGCGTAAGGCGCAAGCCGCAAACGCAGACTGTGAAAGGGGAGCGCAGCTTGACGGTGACCCAACCCACCGGGGCCTGGGCCGAGACATCGTCTCTGAAGAGACTCACACGCTACCTTCGCGGGCCCCGCTACATCGATCTTCCCTTTCGGGTCCTCCTGCTCATTATTGCCGTCGCAGGGGTGACACCCGACTCGCTTGAAACGAACGACCCTTCCTACCTGGCATTTCAGATTCTCGCAGCTGTCCTGGTCGTCGGCGTGTGCTTCATCCCTGCCACAGCCGGTTTCCTCGGCTTCGCTGCATTTGCGGTGTTCGCGATAGTCTTCCCGTATCTCGTCAACCCATTCCAAACTGTGGGTGAGGCCGCTGTCGCGTTTGTGCTCAGCCAGCTCCGGATCCGTTTGTTTCTCCTGTTCACTCTTCTTCTTTTCGGCATCGCCCTGATCCCTGCATCGCTTGGGCTTTGGAGCGGAAAAGAGGAGTCCATCATCACGCTGGCCTTTGGATGGGCGCTCGCGGTCGTTCTCGGTCTCGTCGCCGCTGGCATCGAGGGACGCATCCGGAAAGAGATCGCTCGCCGGGAGCAGCTTGCACGAGCCCACCAGCGTAAACTCGAAAGAATGCGCCTTGATATGGCGCTGGACACACACGACACCGTTTCCCATGGTCTTGCCGCCGAAGCAGCCATCGTGCGCACGCTCGGAATTGCCGCCAGGATGGAGGGCCGTTCCGATTCCAAGCTCACCGAGCTCGCCCTGGTGAATGCTCATACGCAACAGCAACTACGCGTACTGCTCGCTCGGCTCACCGACGACCCCGATGGCTACTCCGCCACCGGTCCCTTCGAAGATGAAATGCTGCGTGCCACCGAAATGATCCGTTCTGCCACGGAAGCCGGCGGGTTCGACATCACCATCGATATCGGGCAACTTCCCGAAGACGTTCCCGGTGAGGTGTTGGAGGCCTCGCTGTTCACGCTCAAAGAACTGGCAACGAACATTGTCAAGCATTCTTCTGAGACCACCAATTGCGCGATCACTATCGACAGCCATCGCGACTCTCCAGACGCGTGGGTCATGTTCGAAGCCGTCAACCCAAGTCCAGTACCGCCAGATCGGGCACCCAGGTCACTATCGGCGCGCATTGAGCGCGTAGGAGGCTCACTGAGCATCCTCCACGACGAAGGTCTCGTAAACGTCCGGACCTCCATCCCGATCAGAGAGCAGGATCCTATGTAGCTACCTCAAACGAGGGATGCCCAGGGAGGTCAGGGTGTCGTGCTCTTAGAGCATGAAACTCCTTCTCTCCATTGCCATAGCTTCCGCCGCCCAAGTCCCACTCTCTAACGTCGCCTCCGTTCCGCTGCCCGAACCCGTTGTTGTGGTTGCCACCGCCGACGAGCCGAGTGTCGGGACGATGGGAAACCCCTACCGATGCGCGCTTTGGCGCATCACCGACAGGAAGAAGTACCAGGAACTATGCCGATGATCCATTCACCGCGAAACACCGAACCGCCGAATGCGCCCTCAGCTTCGCGCTTGTCAGTACTGATCGTCGATGACGACCGTTGGACGACAAAGGCCCTGTCGTATGCTCTCGTCACTGAACCAGATATAGACGTGCTTCCAGCTGTGCACACCGGTAAGGATGCAGTTGACAGCTATCAAATACACCGGCCCGATGTGGTCCTTATGGATATCAACATGCCTGACGGAATGAGTGGTATCGAGGCCACGAGAAGAATCCGCCGGATCGATCCCGAAGCCACGGTAGTCATTCTGAGCACGGTCTCGCCGGGACCAGGGTTGGCGCGGGCGCTGGAAGCCGGCGCCATGGCAGCCATCAACAAGACCTGCTCCGAGTCGACCCTGCGCGACACCGTACGCGGCGCTGCACGCGGGGATGACCCCAGCATGCTGAAGTTCCTGGCCCGTGACATCGTGATAGCCGGTGATTCTTTGCCAGATGCTCCACCGGTGAGTCCTGATATCACCGAACGCGAACTCGAAGTGCTCACTCTGATCTGCCGCGGTTACCGCTACGAAGACATTGCCGAAGCCCAAGGGGTCACTCTCTGGACGGCGAAGACCCAAGCCAAGAGACTGAGAGAGAAGCTCCAGCCAGAGAACCTGGCCCAGTTGATCGTCCGAGCCCTGCAGTTCCGCTACTTCTCCGCCTAGGTTGCGTTGACATCGGGGCGTGAGGTATGTTCGGTCGCCCTTCGATGGCTGGATCGGCACCGCGTCGTTCCCCGTGTCAGGCACACGGCAGACAACGTGGCCTACCCGGTCGCCGCTGAACCCCACATGGGCAAGGCACTCATCAGTAAAGTCACCAAGTCATGGCCATCGTGTACGGGCTTGCACGAACCGAAGACCTGCTTCTCGGAGCCTATATCTTGCGAAACCTCTGGCGCTCCTACACTTGGCGGAGTGACGAGGTCGTACGCAATCTCCACACCTGCCGGTTCACGAGCCACGTACACGCACATCTTGCCCCTCATGATCTGGAGCCTCAAAGTACTCGAAGATCCGCGCTGTGGGCGACCACATCGGCACCGATGGTACCCCCGCGATGGGACGAGCCACCGACCACTCCGGGTAAGCCACTGCACATGAGGGAGTGGGCGATGCGCTGCGTGTAGCCCGCACAAGCTGCAGTGCGGACGGAGCCACCTGGCGGTAAACTGGGCATGTGCGACGGCAGCGATCTGGCCAGCGAAAGCGGGTCCGGTCGCGAGTGGCACGTAGATGGCACGAGCGGCCATCGGAGCTGGAGGAGCCGCAGGATTTTCCGCCTCCCACCAGGGAAGACGAGGACTGGGCATTCTGAGAAGGCAAGAACTGGGACTTCTAAGACCCCAGCGCTTGCTCGCGGCCCGAAAGGGCTGGTGGGAGGCCCGGACCTGCAGGTTTCTGCAGGTCCGGGCCTTTTTTCGTGCCTCCATCCGAAGGACAGAAAGGACAGAGGAGAGCACAAATGAACAGCAGTATCCGATCGGCATGGCACACGAGTGGCACGAGCACCCCTTCCACCCGAGAGCGGACGCCCGAACCTGGCTGTCTAGTGCGCACACGAAGATCGCGCTAGGTACGTGGGAGATCCCAGAGGTCCAGGCCACACGCCGACGTGCCGAAGCCGAGGCAGAAGCTGCTCGCACCATCAGCTTCACCGAATACGCCGACCGCTGGATCGAGATGATCCGTACCCAGCCGAATCGCAGCGGCAAGATGCGCTCCGAAGGAACGATCCGTTCCTACAAGGGCAAGGTCACCGGCTACCTTATCCCCGAGTTCGATGACACCCCGATCCGGGACATCGACAATGAACGGATCCGGCTCATGACCGACAAGCTGGAAAAGATCCCATCCCCGCTCAACCCCAAGTCGAAGTTCAACGGAGTCACACGCCCGGTCATCATCGTTCTCATGATGATCCTGTGGCAGGCCGCCCGAGAAGACGGCATCATCGCCAAGGAGCCGGACGTGCCCATACCTCGGCGGGGGCCTGTTCGCCATGATGCGGACCACGACCCCGGTGAAGACGTGGCGAGCCCCACACAGGTCGAGGCTCTCTACGACGCCACGCACAAGCGGTGGGCCATCGCGGTCTTACTGGCCGCTTGGTGCCAGCTGCGACGCGGGGAGTGCCTGGGCTTGTAGCGTCGCGACATTGAATCGCACCCCGACGGCAGTGCCACCCTCCACGTACACAGGCAACTCAACCCGAACGCCGGGGACTTTACCGATCCGAAAAGTGAAGCCGGCAAACGGGCTCGGAGCGTGCCACGGATCATGCGTGATCTTCTCTGGGAACACCTGCGCGACTACGTAGCGAAGGAAGCCAAGGCTCCGGTGATCGCGTCCAGCTTTCAAAGAAGCGTACCGCTGTCGAACACCCGCTGGTGGAACGTCTGGAATGAGGCGAAGGACGCCGCGGACGTCGTCGACTCAGGGTTCCGATCCCACGACCTAAGGCACACCGGCCTAACGATCATCGCCCTCGCCCGACGCCGATCCGACGTCCTGTTCGCCATGCTCAGAGACGGCACGTTCTACGAATCTCGCTCAGCACAACTTGTTCCAGCAGCTTGACGAAAACGATAGAAGCACCCCCTAATTGCGGTATTAGTGCGGTAAATGAGCGGTAATTTACCGGCATTTTGCGACCACATTTTCTGCAGGGCGTGCCGTCGAGGCCCTGAATTGTATGCACAGTGGCCACCGACAAGGTTGTCAGTGGCCACGAATTCTTGTATTGGACGTTATGTGTGTTGTGACTGGCTAGTCCGGGGTGGTTGTGGTTGTTCAGGGTGCACGTGAAGTGCCCACCAGGTGTTTCCAGCAGCGCCAATGCTCAGCAGCGCCAGTGGAATCATTTGCAATCCTTGCCAGTCCCATCGGGGCACTAGCATAAAGGTCACAGCTATCAGCACTACTAGAGTCAAAACGCGCCGCGAAGACGGTTTGACGTCATCCGGTCCGCTCATCTGAGCTGCTATCATCGCAGCGACGACCACAGCAACTAACACAGCGGGTATCCACCATTGCCCCATTAAGTCAATAACGCCCAGTGACCATATGACTGCTCCCATAGCGATAGCCGCTACAACATTCCATATGTCCCACATAGGTCCTCCTTGAATCGGCTTCTACCAGGTTATTTTCAGCATCCCTGATTGACATCAATAATGAAACCGCCGATACCAAAGCCCGCTGCACAGGCGATTGCTGCTGGAGGAACCGGAGTTAGCGCCGCACACATTCCGACGTTGGCACTTATCCATGCAATGGCAGCAGCCCACGCTGATGGACACTGAGGCATTGTCTCACTCTGAGGTCCTATTCCTCCGGAACCTGAAACACCAAATGCGTCCTCATCAAACTCCCAGACCGTGATTCCACTAGCATCAGTTTCAACGTTTATAGCACCGGCATCGTACATATCAAGAATACCGGCCAACGCTTCGTAGTCATCAAACACAGTAGCGAGAACTTCGGCGTCCAAATCGGCGTCACCCGTAGAGAATCCTGTCGGCATCTCTACGTTTACGTCAGAAGAACGAACTAATTCAGCACGCGCTTCATGCCCCGCGGGGTCTGCTTCTTTCGAAATATCAATAAGCTGATCAAGGTCATCTGTGCTGATCTCTTCAAGAGCAGTTTTTTGTTCTGAAGACGAGAGGGTAGAATCTTGTGTGGCCGTAGCAGGTTGAGCTAAAAATACAGTGAGCGCTAGAGCCGCCACTCCTAGTGCCCCTATAAGCCTGCGGAAGCTATTAAACGATTTGGCAAACATGGCCTTCATCCTTTCAACCTATTTGGTGAGTGGCCTGTCATTCCAGCGTAAGAGATCACTTCTTCAGCGAACACTTGAAAAACGTTGCAAAAATCTCTACTCAGTTCCCTCAAATAAGGCGATACACTGCAATCTCAGTCAACGACTAATTGAAGTTTCCTGACAAGTCTTAAATTATCTCTAGTAACCTAGTGTAACACACATCACATTAAGCGCTATTTCTCTAATGCTGTCAAAATAACCTGCCGTTTTCTGAGGTCACCCTCCCGCCTTGTGCATCAGCCTGTCCTGATGTCATTTTCAGAAGCTGACTGCACCGATTTCAGAAGGCGGCTTCACAGACCGATACCGAGGGCTTTTCTCCCGTCAGGGCGTAGTTCCCCTGTTGGAGAGACGTGGCGGTACAGGGTTTGGCGGGTCACCCCCAGTTCTTTGCACAGCTCCCCAACCTTGGTACCCGGTTGACCCATAGAAGCCGCAGCCAGGCGCACTTTGGCTGGCGTCATCTTGTAAGGCCGCCCACCTTTTCGGCCACGGGCTCGCGCTGACGCGAGCCCGGCCTTGGTACGTTCGGAAATCAGTTCACGTTCGAACTCAGTCAGGGCAGCGAAGATACCAAACACCAGCTTGCCGGAAGCAGTCGTGGTATCAATGGCCGCACCTTGGCCAGTGAGCACCTTCAAACCCACACCCCTATCCGTCAGGTCATGGACGACGTTGACCAAATGTCGGAGATCTCGGCCGAGTCGGTCCAACTTCCACACGATCAACGTATCCCCAGACCGCAACGCCTTCAGACAAGCCGCCAGCTGTGGCCGATCATCTTGCTTGCCAGACGCCTGATCTTCGTATACCCTCTCCGGGTCAACACCGGCAGCAAGTAAAGCGTCTCGTTGCAGGTCCGTGGTTTCAGACCCGTCGGCTTTGGAAACTCGTGCATACCCAACCAACACCGGCACTCCTCCTGTCATGTATTCGATCATTTACGTGACAATCCAAGACCAATACGACGACTCAGAAAACGTGTCACTTAATCCGTCATGTATTCTATGTGACGTAATCTCTCACTCCAAGAGCTAATGTGACACTTTTGGAACAAACCGTTGTCAGGTATGATTAGGTGTAGACGATTTGTTTTCTATGGGGTTGGAGATAACTAGGATGGTTACCCTTACGGCAAGGACAGTGGAGCAGCAGGGTATGTCCCGCAGCGCGCTGTATCGTGGTGCTCAGGAGGGCCGCTATCAGCGCATTGCACGCGGCATCTATATTCCTGCTGAGGCTGCGGCCGCGGATTGGGATTGGCTTGAGGCAGCAACCCGGCGCGCGGATGCCACGATCAGTTTGACGTCTGCCCTAGCCTACTATGACCTCACCGATGCTATCCCGGCGGCACTGGATATCGCCATCCCTCGTGGTGCACGCATCCCGGCAGGGAGCCCCTCGATCGCGTGGCATTCCTTTGACCGTGACACCTTCAACATAGGCCGAAACGAGATACCGATACCCGGCACGCAGATGGTCATCGGGATCTACTCGCCAGAGCGGTCCATTACTGACGCTTTTCGGTTACGGGGCGATCTCGGGTATGACTTGGGTCGCGATGCACTAAAAGAATGGCTGCGCCGTGGCGGCAAACCGGCCCAGCTCATCGAGACCGCGTCGCGGCTGCCCCGGGTAAAACGGCCCATCCTACAAGCCCTGGAATTTCTGGCATGAACGCCGGCGAAGACGTCTTCCGGCGGATTCAGGCCACGGCACGGCCTGCAGCGGCTACCACCGGCACGAGGCCACCGACGCAGGAATACCTCATCCGGCATGTGCTGGAATCTTTCCTGGACCGACTGACCCGCACCGAACACGCCGAAGACTTCGTCCTCAAAGGTGGCATCCTGCTGGCTGCTTATGGAGCTCGCCGCCCCACCAAGGATGTCGACGCCAACGCGATCAGCGCCAATATCACCACCGAACACCTCACCAACGTGGTGCGTGACATCGCCGCCGTGGATGCTCAAGACGGTCTGATCTTTGAGACCGACACCATCGAGGTGCACCAGATTCGTGAACACGTCGACTACCCAAGTCTACGCATTCGCATCACGGTGACCATCGACCCCTGGAAGGGTAGCGCCACATGGGATGTCTCCACCGGAGACCCGATCGTGTCCGCGCCCAGAAAAGTACGCATTGAACGGATTCTGGGTAACCCCATCGAGCTGCTCGGCTACGCCCCAGAAACCACGATTGCCGAAAAAGGTGTGACCATCCTGGAACGCGGCATCACCAGCACCCGCTGGCGCGACTACGTGGACATCGTACAACTGGCCCAACACGGCTTCGACCACACTGAACTGCTACGCTCTGCCCGTGCGGTGGCCCGCTACCGCGGCGTCACGCTCGAACCAGTAGCCCCGCACCTATCCGGCTATGACGAGATCGGACAAGCCAAATGGGCCGCATGGCGACGCAAAGAAGGACTCGAAGCCACCACCCAAGAACACCTCCACGCCCAAGTCGAACTCGTCGCCTCCTACCTCGACCCAGTGTTCATCCACGGACCCGCATAGCAACACTGCGATTATATCCAGAAGTCGCCGGTAAAATCTTCACAGTATTTCTGACAAGAGATCAGTAATCACCTACAGCTCAGAAGCCGGCTACGTAACCCCAGAATCACCTGTTCAGACGCCTATTGAAAGTGGGAGCAGTGTGCAGAAGGGTATCCCCGATTTATACGCCCTACATACTCAGCGCTAGCAGCTCGGCTAGTTGTTGTGGGTCATGACGTTGAGTGCTCGGGCTATCTGGTTCACGTTCGTGCCGATCTTCCGAAGCTCTGCCCTCGTAGCGCCCTCACGAAGTGCACACCTCACCAGACGCTCAGCAGGCCCTCCCGCCCAGTGCAACGCCCCAAAGTTTTTGGGTGACGAACCGGCTGATCGCAGTTAGGTGACCTAGTTCTCTAGCTCGCTCCGTCCGGGTCGAGCACAGTTAGCCCGGCTAACTGTCTAGCCCGCTCCGCGCTGGTGGTTAGACATCTGGCCCGGTTGAGCGCAGCGAATTCCGCTAGACCGTCCCACCGGTGGGAGGCCTCGTCGGCCACCATCCGGGCAACATGATATTTTCGTACTACACTGTGTAATACGAAAATAGTTAGGAGCGTGGGTTGCGAGTTCGAGTGCACCCCAGGGTGTCTGCCAAACGTCCTGAAATTACTGAGGACGACGTGCGGACCGCGTTCGAGGAGGCGCTGCGCTCTCGTGGCAGAGAGACAGACCCGATTCAGTGGGTCGGGGTCGGCATGGACCGAAAAGGCCGACTGCTCGAGTTCATCGCTGTCGAGGACGAACCCGATGGATGGTTGGTCTTTCACGCGATGGTTGCCACGACGAAAGTTCTCAACGAAGTCGGGTTAGAGAGGTAAACCAGATGAGCAAGTACACCGCAGTCAACGGAACGCAGTTCACTGACGACGACATTGAGCGTTGGGCTGCCGAAGCCGAGTCCGAGGAGGGCTACACCGGCAAGCACATCGGTCCCCCTATACAGGGCCGGCCTGTCAGCGTCGGTGCAGAAGCTAAGCCGTTCACTCTTCGACTGGATGCGAACCGCCGGGCAAAGCTCAACAAGCTTGCTCAGGAGCGGCACACCACGCCCTCAGACCTCATGCGCAGACTTATCGACACGCTCTAGGAAGACGCTTCTGCAGGTGCTCTGAGGGCTCGTTTGGATGGCCAGCGGAGTCGTTGAAGCGACCGCAAATCCCGGAAACATCTGACTTGGTTCCTCGCATACTTTGAACACGCCGAAGAAGGTCCACCAATTTGTTTTCAGGGTGGTGCATTTGGGTACGACCCAGTGAAGTGCCCCGGGGCTTGTTCCTAGGCATTTACCTTGTTTTCCATTATTTCTTGTTTCGGGTTGCGAGCCCAATAGTCGACTTCTACCTCGTGTGGTGTCCGGTATCCCAGGCTCTGGTGGAGTCGGGCTTCGTTCCACCACGTCACCCATTCAAACGTAGCGATCTCGACCTCAATAACATTCGTCCAGCGTCGGGTATGGATCAATTCATTCTTGTATGAGCCGTTGACATTTTCTGCTAGAGCGTTATCGTAGGAATCCCCAACTGTGCCGGTCGACGGTGTAATACCAGCCTCTGTCAGCATGTCGTTAGATTTTCGTCAACGCCGTGGTCTCAATGATTGCCATTGATGATTCTCCTTCCACAGCCCCCTAATCGGGCAGATGTCAATGGGCCGCGGTGCTCGCGGTACTGGTACTGCTAGTACTGCTGGTGCTACAGAGCATAATTTTCGATGCAGCCTCCTCCTGCTCTGTCTGAACTTCGGCGATTTCGAAGTTCTCAGCTTTGAGTTGCTCAGCGAATTCCCACCCGTAGGTGATCTTTTTTCCCATTTCTTGTTCCTTTCTTTCTCGAGTATCGCTACCCGTTATCGGTATTGCGTCTCCGGTAGACGGTTGTGGTCGCTGCGGCGCTTATCACCAACCAGACCACCAGAACTATCAACACGAGCCAGAGGCCACTTTCGAGGAACTGACCTGACATAGACTCCACCAAACCTTGAGTCAAAGCCGCTAAGGGGGTGAACTGCATAACCGCCTGGATCCCGTCCGGCAGACTGCTCATCGGCACAAAACTGCCGGACAAGAATGCCAATGGCAACAGCACCAGGTTGAGGCCCGCTGAAACGGCTTGCTCCGATTTTGATATCAGTCCCACGAGTCCCCCGATGACAAAGAACACCAAGGAACCCATCAGCACACAGATGAATCCGAGCCACCAGAACTCTAGTGCGACCTCCAGCCCAAGAAAGGCCACGCCGAGCAGCAGAAATACCACGGTTTGCAACATGGTGATGGCAGCAGTCACGAGGTATCGAGAAAAGAGTATCTGCCAGCCAGTGATCGGTTCGAGTCGCAGTCGAGTCAGCAGTCCACTATTGCGCCATGCAGTAAATGTCAAAGCGGAAGCGCTAAGCGATGCGTTTGCAATGGAATAGGCCAAGATACCCGGCACGACCTGGTTGGCGACATTGTCACCACCAAGGACCTCCTGGCCGATGAGTTGAAACACAATGATGATGCCGATAGGCATCACGAATCCAAAAAGTACGGTGGTCGGTTGCCGAACATTGACGGCCACCGCGGCTCGTGTCATTCCTCCAACCACGCTCATTCCAGATCTCCTGCCTGTTCAACTAACCGAATATAGGTCTCTTCAAACGGTTCTACCTGCCGCTCGACGAGCGCGTGCGCGTCGATGTCTACGATGGCCTGGGTGATTCGCTCCGGCTGGCGTGTCAAAACTTTGTACCCTTCATTGGTCGGAGCCAACGTGACCACGCTGTCTTCTGCCGCCAATTGATCGAGCGTTAGGAGTGTTCGCACCGACAGGGTGACCAGCCCGCTGGTGTCTCGGATGTGGTCGGGTGAGCCGTCGACCAGAACCCTGCCGTTGAAGAGGATAATGACCCGATCACATAATCCGGCCACTTCGTTCGGGTCGTGTGAGGTGAACACGATCGACATACCCTGGGCTGAGAGTTCCTTGAAGTACGTTCGCATACTCCGACGAGCAAGCGGATCTACGTTGGCGGTGGGTTCATCCAGGAACAGTACCCGTGGATTACCGACCACAGCGCAGGCTACCGAGAGTCTTTGCCGCTGGCCGCCGGAGAGCTTTTCTTGGCGGACATCTGCAGCATCCTCAAGCTCTAGCCGTTCGATGACAGTCTCAGCCCGCTGGGCAGGTTGGTTACGGAACCGAGCGAATAAACGAACGTTCTCTCGCACCGTGAGCTGTTCGAATAAAGCCGCATGTTGGGGCTGGTAACTGACCAGAGCGTTCCGTCGCCTGTTCGGCGGGTAGGATGGCTCACCGAGCAGCGCCGCTGACCCAGAGGTGGGTTGCTGCAGTCCTTGTAATACTCGAAACGCGGTGGTTTTCCCGGCGCCATTTGGTCCAACAATTCCAACAAATTCACCCGCCTCAATCTGAAATGTAGCGTCGTGCAGGGCCATACGATTACCGAATCGAACGGTGACATTTTCAAGGCGTGCAAGAGTCTCATTATTCATTGGCGGTGTTCTCCCACTGCAGGTAGACGGTACGCGCCGTGGTCATGCGGCTTACAGTGTCTGGAGTGATGTCACAGAGCTGGGGACACAAATTCAGCTCGGTCATCACCGATGCAAGATCCACCGGTTCACGGACGGGTGCAGCCGAAGTGCTGGGCTTGAGAAGCCGTTGCGGGTCTAGTTCAAACCAGCTCTCTGTTGCTGTTGGCTCGAGCCCAAACTGGGTCCCAGCTGCTAGACGTGCAAAGACGGTAGTTACGGCCTGTGCTACGGTCGGCGCCGCTGCGCGAGTAGAGTGCCGATACTGACCTGCGCTATCGGTGATCACACCGACCACGAGAGGCGCCGGTAACGTGTGCCAGTACAACAGCGTCACGGTCTGTCCGTTGTGGTTGAGGTGGTTCCATAACAGCTGGTCAATGGGGTCATCCAATGGGGCGTCCACTTTTGCAACAGCAGCGGATCGCATCGCCCGGTGAAAGAGTTCGTGTTCGATTGCCATCCACTGGGCTTGTCGAGCCGCTTCTTCGACGCCGAAGGCTGACGAAATATAAGACTGCGGAGCAAGCCGATGCCCCTGTTGAGCTTCGGCCACGGTGGCAGCACAGGCTGACAAAGCCGATAGTAACGCATCACGTCTAGCTTCCGCGAAGGATTCAGTACTAAAGCCCATCCCCGCACGGGGTAAAGCAGGGTGATTCCACCCGTGTCGGATACGTGCGACGAAGAGTGGTTCTTGTAGATAGTGGTCGTCGTCGAAGTCCGCAAATATTCCGGTGTTCGGAGACATCAATGCCAGAAGATCATCGAGCACCTCCTGGTCGCTGCGTGCGTGCGGCGTACTACGCTGCTGGTTCGGTCTCGAAAGAGCCGGAGCAACATTTGCACGAGGT
This sequence comes from Auritidibacter sp. NML100628, assembly GCF_003185985.1. Classification (NCBI taxonomy): domain Bacteria; kingdom Bacillati; phylum Actinomycetota; class Actinomycetes; order Micrococcales; family Micrococcaceae; genus Auritidibacter; species Auritidibacter sp. NML100628. Next base: position 110,129 of record NZ_QHLP01000005.1, on the reverse strand, counting down.
GGTGAAAATGGGTCGATAACTCGCTCTAGCGAACTGTCAACTGTGCGCTCATCCATGACCAGGGCTGCTTGTTGCAATTGGGATGGCAAGGCACCGGTAATCTCACGGAAGACTTCAAATGCTGCGTTCACCCCGACGATTTCGGCGACCGCAGGGCTCAGGTGGGTTGGTAGCGGCCGCCCGCGCATGGCGTATTCGCGCCAGGCAATATGCGCCGTGGCGGAAGCATTGCGCAGCAGCAAGTCAGCGAAGTTTTCAAGACTCTCCACCGGACCGTTCTGGTCGATGATCGGTCCGGTAATCACCTTCTGATCAAGGGTGAAGACGCAGAGTAATCGAAAGGCGCCACTGGCAGCGGCTTGGGAGAGCGTGTGTACCGTCGACAATGGACTGGCGGTGGTAACGAACACCCATTCCCACATTGAGCGTTGGAGATCTTCGACGTTGTGGATCATCACCGCTTGTTGCGCGCCGTTGGTTTTGAGATTATCCAGAAACGCCTGAGCAATGTGGTCATCCCCCACCACCGCGATAGGCGTTTGTGTAAACCGGCGCGCGTCAGTGCGGGGGGTGGCGGACCAGTTCGATAGGAAGGCCTCGATCTCGTTGAGGGCACTGGTTTCCGCGTCTTTCAAGGGCCCTTCGAGCAGGCGAGCGGTGCCTCGCGAGACGAGCAACTCGATGAGTTGTTCGGCAGTGCTCTGCGTACCTTGGGGAACTTGGGAAGTGATGTCGTCAACAGATTGCGAGCCGTTCATCAACTGGGTTAACGCAGTGAGCCAAGCATAGACCGTGTCCCCTTTGATGAGGTAGGACCCGTTTGCGTCCTTGACCACAGCACCCTGAGGATGCTTAAAGTACAGCGCTTCGCCTCGAACGAATGGGTAGCGTGCGTGAGTTGTCATCAATTATGCCTTCTCTTTGGTCCGTTGGGGTATGAGTGCTGTGACGCTGCCCATTCAGCCACGCGACGAGCACTCTCGACCTCAGAGATGTCCTCGATGCGGGTCATGATTGACCAGCGGATGCCGAAGGGGTCGCGGATGCTCGCGAACCGGTCGCCGGACACGAAGTCGGAGACCGGTTCGCGGATAACTGCACCACGCGCCTCTGCCGCGGCTACGACAGCATCGACATCCTGGACGTACAGTCCGAGTGAATAGCAGTCGTCTTCGCCTTCCGGTGGTGCCACGAGGTGATAGTCGGGCATCGGCTCACCAATTTGCAGAAGGCCGTGCCCGAAATCGAGCACGGAGTGGACGACAACACCGCCCATCTCCGTGATGTCGACCACGCGGGCGCCGAACGTGTCTCGGTAGAACTCGATTGCGTCGCGGGCTTGAGGGAGTGCAATGAAGGGCGTGATGCTACTTGCGCCCCTGGGTGTGCCGTGGTCGGTGTGTTCGCCATGTGCTGCTGTTGCCATACGTTGAACACTACGGACGATGACTCAGCTGGCACTTGAAGATTTACGCCAGGACCCCTCGGTATAGTTATTGACGTGATGGTACGCCTGGCAATCTCGCGTGGGGTACTCTACCCAACGACCCTCCCCTGTTTTCATCGCGAGCCGGTCGCGAGAGACCTTGCGGCCTTCGTACGGTGGTTCTGGATTCCTGAATGGCACCTCGAACCCGGACACACCTCACGTCAGCACGTGATCGGGTACCTGGCGTGCAACCTCGTCGTGGGCGACTCCGCGACCGAAATCTCCGGTCCCACGACCCGCGCGTCTTACCGCGACCTGACAGGAAAAGGTTGGGCGGTGGGCGCGTTGCTCCGCCCAGCTGCTGTCCCCGCGCTGGCCAGCGATGTGGCGTCCATGCGCGACGGTTCGCGGCTGGTCGAGGCTGCTGATCTCACGGACGCGGTCCGTGCTGCAATGGGGTCCAAGGGTTCCGGCAGTGCCCGCCGACAATCAGCTGTCGCGGCATTTACCGCGTGGCTTCGGACCCGACTGGGCAACCCGAGCGCTGAGGCCCTACTCGCGAACCGGATGGTCGACGCGGCAGAAACGAACCCGGCACTACGTAGCGTCACTGATCTCGCATCGCATCTGCATGTTTCGACGCGGACTGTCCAGCGACTGTCCGCCAAATATGTCGGTGTTGGGCCGGCGTTGCTGATTCGTCGCCGCAGGCTCCAAGAAGCTGCCGAGAAGCTCCGTGAAAACCCTACTCTCGACCTGACTGAGCTGGCACACGAAGCCGGTTATGCCGATCACGCTCATTTAACCAGAGACTTCCGATCCACTCTCGGCTTCACGCCGAGCAGCTACCGGGCCTCTCTCGCCGAGTCGCGCCCACAACGCACAGTCTGACCTGAGGCGAGCCACGCGTGCGCCAGACTCACTGAAGCAACGGGCGGCTCCTGGTGGAACAACCGGTTCACTGGCCACGCGCCGTCTGCGACGTTCACCATAACGCCACCGATGCCCTGCCGGATGGGGGCGACTGCGCGCACTTACCCTCGATACTGTCGCGACTTGGCTCGATGGCGCACCGGCGAGCTCTTACTCGCGAGCCGGCTCGGTCGATGACTTGTTTGATCTCGCGCTTGATGTGGCTCTCGCCGATGACATCGTTGTCGCCCAAGCGTTCGCCGGGGCGGTAGTCGAAGTGGTCGAAGGTCGTCGCGACCAACCCACTCACCTCGACCTGTACAACGGCACCGTCATCGACGGTGACGCATGTGCGGGTGTCTACAACCTCGCTCTCCCTGTGAGCCGGCGTCACCTATCTTGCCAGTTGGGTCACCCACATAAAAAAGAACCGCACGATAGTGCGGTTCTTTCGTGGAGGTAAGGGGACTCGAACCCCTAACCCTCTGCTTGCAAAGCAGATGCGCTACCAGTTGCGCCATACCCCCATATTTAATGGTGTGGGACCTCGTCGGTCGCCTGGTCCCAGATGTTCCGGGTTTTTGCATCACGGGCGATGACGAATCCCAATGCACCGGCACCAAGAGCCACGGCAATCGTCACGATGAGTTTCTTCATAGTGATCTCCTGTGGTCTTAGGGTCGGTGGTGGGCGTACCAGGACTTGAACCTGGGACCTCTTCGTTATCAGCGAAGCGCTCTAACCGCCTGAGCTATACGCCCGAACCCGTCTCAAGGTCGCCCTCAAGACGAGAATCAACATTACCTGGAATCTAGCGGATCTCCAAATCGAGTTTAGTCATCGGTGAGCGTGACACCGACACCGCCAACCAGGGAGGCAGAGATATTGTAGATGGTCGCAGCCAAGATGGACAGCAACGTAATTAGGACGACGTTCACCACGGCGATAATGGTCGATACCGAGGCCACCTGGCTGAGGGAGACCAGCTCTTGAATCGTCTGTCCACCGCCTTCGGTACCGAGGATGGTCCCGATCAGGGCGTTGACCTCATCGAAAATACCGGTCAGATCCATCACGGTCCACAACACGACCCCAGCCACCACTGTGACGACGCCGAAGGCGACCGAGAGCAGGAAGGAGATCTTCAGCACCGACCAGAGGTCGATTTTGGCCAGCACCAGTCGTGCTCGACGTACCTTGGCCTTCGGCGCCGGACGGACCAGGCCCTTGGTGTTCTTCTTCCCCTGGGCGGGGTTGGTGCCGGCACCGGGTTTCTTCCCGGCTTGAGCAGCCGGAGCAACTTTCTTCGGGGCCTGGGCCTGACCGGCAGGTTTTTTGCCGGGGGAGACAGGTGGTGCCTGCTGTGGACGGACTTGAGGTGGTTGACCAGAGGGCTTGTTCTTCGGCCCTGGAGTGCTCGATTGACTCACTACTGTCCTTCCTCCGTAATGTGATCAGTTTCCAAGGCTACTTCAGAATGCTGATCATTGGGGTCAATGGCAACAGTGTCAGCCGTATTCTCGGCCTCGTCTTCGGTAGGTTCCTGATCAATCGGGTGGTTGAGCGCTACAGCGACAATAGAGTCCTTCGGACCCGGTTTGGCGAAAATGACACCCATGGTGTTGCGACCTCGGATGGGGACCTGCGAGACGGCTGAGCGGACCACATTACCGGATTTCATGACCACCAGAACCTGTTGGTCCTCGGTGACCACGAGGCCACCGACCAGACCGCCACGAGCTTCTTGCAGGTTAGCGACCTTGATGCCGTAACCGCCGCGGTTCTGGAGCCGGTACTCCTCGGCCGAGGTACGTTTCGCGTAGCCTCCTTCGGTAACTGTGAAGATATAGGAGTCATCACAGATCACGCCCATGCTCAGCAGCTCGTCGTTATCTTTGAACTTCATGCCGGTCACGCCTGAGGTGGCGCGTCCCATCGGCCGCAGCGCGTCATCGGTGGCGGTAAAACGCAGGGATTGTCCATTACGGGAGATCAGCACCACATCATCATCGTTACTGACCAGTTGAGCGGCTACCACTTCATCGTCTTCGCGCAGTTTGATGGCGATGACCCCGGCGGTGCGGGGAGAGTCGTAATCTTCCAGGCGGGTCTTTTTCACTAGACCCTGCTTGGTGGCTAGGGCCAGATAGGGCTGGTCCTGATAGGTCTTCAACGTCAGGACTTCAGCAATGTACTCCTCGGGTTGGAAGGCCATCACATTGGCCACGTGCTGACCTTTGGCGTCTCGTCCTGCCTCTTGGAGCTCATAGGCCTTGACCCGGTAGACGCGGCCAAAGTTCGTGAAGAAGAGAATCCAGTGGTGGGTGGAGGTGGTGAAGAAGTGCTCGACCACATCTTCACCCTTCAGCTGCGCGCCCCGCACTCCTTTACCACCGCGGTTCTGTGCACGGTAGTGGTCGATCCGGGTGCGCTTGACGTATCCACCACGGGTAATGGTGATGACCATTTCCTCTTCGGGGATCAAGTCCTCCATGGTCACATCGCCGTCGTAGCCGTAGAGGATTTCAGTGCGACGCTCATCCCCGTGACGGTCGACGATCTCGCCCATTTCCTGGGAGATGACCTCGCGCTGGCGAATCGGGGAATTCAGGATCTCGTTGTACTCGGCAATCTTGGCCTGCAACTCGTCGTATTCATCCTGAATATTCTGTGCTTCCAGGGCCGCCAGCTGGCGTAGTTGCATCAGCAGGATGGATCGAGCCTGGTCATCGTCAATATCCAGCAGCGTCTTGAGTTGCTCGCGGGCAACCTCGGCTGAGGCGGAGGCACGAATGGTGGCAATAACCTCATCGAGCATGTCCAAGGCCTTGAGCAAACCGCGCAAAATATGGGCGCGTTCTTCAGCCTTGCGCTTGCGGTAGGCGGTGCGACGCACAATGACATCCACCTGGTGTTTGACCCAGTAGTGAATGAACCCATCCAGTGACAGGGTCCGCGGTACCCCGTCAACCAGCGCCAGCATATTGGCTGAGAAGTTCTCCTGCAGCCCGGTGTGCTTATACAGATTATTCAGCACCACCTTGGGCACCGCATCGCGTTTGAGGACGATGACCAACCGTTGCCCGGTACGACCGGAGGTCTCATCGCGCAGATCGGCAATACCGCTGAGTTTGCCGTCCCGGACCATTTCGGCGATTTTGGAGGCGAGATTATCCGGGTTGGTCATATACGGCAGCTCGGTGACCACCAGGCAGGTCCGACCCTGAATCTCTTCCACGTTGACCACCGCGCGCATGGTGATCGACCCGCGACCGGTCCGGTAGGCTTGCTCGATCCCTTGATGCCCCAGGATCTGTGCCCCGGTCGGAAAATCCGGACCTTTAATACGTTTCAGCAACTCTTCAAGAAGTTCTTCCCGGCTCGCGTCGGGGTGGTCCAAGTACCACTGGACACCATCGGCGAGTTCCCGCAAGTTGTGCGGGGGGATGCTGGTGGCCATACCCACCGCAATACCGGAGGACCCATTGGCTAACAGATTCGGGAACCGGGCGGGTAGCACTGTGGGTTCTTGCTGTCGGCCGTCGTAATTGTCCTGGAAATCCACGGTATCTTCGTCAATATCCCGGACCATCTCCATGGCCAGCGTGGCCATCTTGGTCTCGGTATACCGCTGCGCGGCCGCCCCATCGTTACCGGCCGAACCGAAGTTACCCTGCCCCTGGGCCAGCGGATAGCGCATCACCCAGTCCTGGATCAAGCGCACCAGCGCGTTATAGATCGCCGAGTCACCGTGTGGGTGGTAATTACCCATCACGTCGCCGACTACACGTGCCGATTTCGAGAAGGACCGATCGGGACGGTACCCGCCGTCATACATGCCATACAGTACACGGCGGTGAACGGGTTTGAGACCATCGCGCACATCCGGCAACGCACGGCCAACAATCACGGCCATCGCGTAGTCAAGGTAGGAGCGCTTCATCTCCGACTCGAGGTCAATGTGTTCGACCTTGTCTTGGTTGATGATCTCTGGAGGTTGTTCGTCACTCACGCTGTTTTAGTCCTTGGGTTTTACAACAGGGGTTGATCGGTGGTGAACTCGATGTCTGGGAGCGATGATGCCCGCCCTAGATATCGAGGAACCGGACATCCTTGGCGTTTTGTTGGATGAAGTTTCGGCGGGATTCCACATCTTCACCCATCAGCATCGAGAAGACCTGATCGGCTGCGGCGGCATCGTCCATGGTGACCTGCAACAGAGTGCGGTGTTCGGGGTCCATGGTGGTTTCCCACAGTTCCTGGTAGTCCATTTCACCCAGACCCTTATACCGCTGGATCCCGTTCTCCTTGGGCAACCGCCAGTTCTTGGCCAGTCCGGCTTCCAGACAGGCGTCACGCTCGGCATCGGAGAACACGTAGTCGTGGGGCTGATTGGACCACTTAATTCGGTACAAGGGTGGTTGGGCGAGAAACACGTGCCCACGTTCGATCAGCGGACGCATATAGCGGAAGAGCAGGGTCAATAACAAGGTGGTGATGTGCTGACCGTCCACGTCAGCATCAGCCATCAGCACGATCTTGTGATACCGCAACTTTTCGATATCGAATTCTTCACCGATACCGGTGCCGAAGGCGGTGATCATTGCTTGCACTTCCGCATTGGAGAGGGCCCGATCCAGCCGGGCCCGCTCGACGTTGAGGATTTTGCCACGCAAGGGCAAGATCGCCTGGGTGATCGGGTTGCGGCCCTGTTTGGCCGAGCCACCAGCCGAGTCACCCTCGACCACATAAATTTCGCACTCTTCGGGATTCTTCGAAGAGCAATCCGAGAGCTTACCGGGCATCCCGAAGGATTCCAGTGGCGACTTCCGGCGGGCCTGATCTCGGGCCTTCCGGGCCGCCAGCCGGGCCTGGGAGGCCAAAATAGCTTTGCGAATAATCTCCTTAGCTGGCGCCGGGTTCCGGTCCAACCAGTCACTGAGCTCAGAGGTGATCACACCCTGGACGAAACCGCGGGCCTCGGAATTGCCCAACTTGGTTTTGGTCTGGCCCTCGAATTGGGGCTCGGACAGTTTCACCGAGATCACCGCGGTGAGACCCTCACGGATGTCCTCACCGGTGAGGTTATCGTCTTTATCGCGCAATAACCCATTCTCGCGAGCGTAGCGGTTAATCAAACCGGTCAACGCCGCCCGGAACCCTTCTTCGTGGGTACCGCCCTCGTGGGTGTTGATGGTATTGGCGTAGGTGTAGACCGATTCTGAGAACGCCGTGGTCCACTGCATGGCTACTTCCAGGGCCATCTGGCGCTGATCGTCCTCGGACTCGAAGGCGATAATGTCCTGGTGCACGGTTTCGGCACGCTTTAACGCATTCAGGTGTTGCACATAGTCCAGCAACCCGTCTTCGTAGTAGTAGCTCACCGACCGCTGGGATGGGACCTCCTCGTCCTGTCCTTCTTCGGCCAATCCGGCCTCATCGGGCTGATCCTCGACGTGGCTGGCACCGACGATTTCATCAGACTGGACCTCATTGGAATCCAGATCCCGCTCATCGGTAAGTGTGATCCGCAGTCCCTTATTCAAAAACGCCATCTGCTGGAAGCGGGCGCGCAGGGTTTCGAAATCAAAGTCAACGGTTTCGAAGATCTCCGGATCGGGATAAAAGGTCTGGGTGGTCCCGGTCTGATCCGTTTCTTCCCCGCGTTCAAGCTGCTGATCGGTGTGACCACCGTTGTGAAAACTGATCCGCCACACGTAACCCTGGCGGTGAATTTCGGTGTAGACCCGGGTGGACAGCGCGTTGACCACCGAGACACCGACACCGTGCAGACCACCCGAGACCGCATAACCTCCGCCACCGAATTTACCGCCGGCGTGCAGAATCGTCATGACCACTTCAACGGTGGGTTTACCCTCTGTCGGGTGCATATCGACCGGGATACCGCGACCATTATCGGACACACGCAGACCGCCATCGGCCTGAATGGCGATATCGATGGTGTCGCAATAGCCGGCCAGGGCCTCATCGACCGCATTGTCGACCACCTCGTAGACCAAGTGGTGCAGGCCCCGGGAGGTGGTGGATCCGATATACATGCCGGGCCGTTTGCGCACGGCCTCCAAACCTTCTAGGACCGTAATGTCCCCGGCGTCATAACTGTGTTCAACTTTGGCCAGTCCAGCTGAGTCCGGATGGTCTGGTGGAGACGACGTCTCTGGCGGTGTCTCTGGCTGTTCATCGGCCACGGTCGACAGGAGCTCCTCAATCGAAAAAATAGGACTTTCAGCAGCGATCTTTCGCCGCGCACATCCCGTTATTCTACGCCATCAAGCCCGATCCGCGGAAAATCCCGGCCCGTCAGTGGCGAAAACATGGCCAAAACGTGACATAATGGCCTCTCCGACGTCTCAGCAGAGGCCTATCTAGCCCGGATCTCAGTCTCGACGGTGCTAACCCGGCAAATCCGCGTTGAGCGAGGTCGAACAAGTTGACCAAGGTGGGGTTGGCTATCCGTAGGTGTCTCGCGGGCCTGGTCCCCGAACCACCCGGGGTCCTTTCCGCCAGCTCGGCGCGGCCGGCCCATTAATCTTGATCTCGCGTACGACCTCACGCCCGAGGGCAGTATTGATCCGTTGCAGGATGTGGTTGGACATCAGCCGCAATTGGGTCGCCCAACTCGTGGTTGAACACCGCACCACCAGCACGGCGTGTTGAAAACTTTCGATCTGGCAGTGTTCAGCGACCTGAGGCCCCACCAGGTCCTCCCAGCGACCTAAGACCGACCCCACCGCAACCGGTTCCTTCCAACCCCGGTCGGCAACGAGTCCGCCGAAAAGATCATCGAGGGTTTTCAGTTGCGACAGCGGGGAGGTGAACTGATTATCGCCGTCGGCAACCCTTCCCCGTGGTGGTTGGAGAGGCCGGCGAGAACGCCGTCGGGAACGCTTGGCCGCTGGGTCGGGATCGCCCGGCGAATATCCAGCCTGCCCCACGGCCCGGCGCACACGCTGCAGGGCCGCGAAGGCTGCATCGATGGTGTCGTAATCGACACCGGAGACCGCATCAAGTTCGTCTTCTGCCATCAGCTAATCCTCCAGCCCCTCAACGTCGGCACCCTCGACGTGGGATACCCCGTTGTCAGCGTGCACGGAAAACCGTGGGCCCTGGAGCGCTGTCGGCAGATCCTCAGCCACCGCAGCGGTGACGATCACCTGGTGTGCCTGGCTGGCGATCTGGGCCAATTTCTCTCGACGCTTGGCATCCAGTTCGGCAAAAACGTCGTCGAGCACCAAGAGAGGTCGGTCTTGGTCAGTGGGACGATCCTCGGCTAAGACCTGATAGCTAGCCAGCCGTAAGCCCAGTGCGAATGACCAGGTCTCCCCGTGCGAAGCATACCCTTTAGCTGGTGCCGGACCGAGGGTGAACTTCACCTCATCTCGATGGGGGCCCACAAGGGTGAGGCCACGATCTTGTTCTTGATCATGCACCTGACGGAGTTCTTCCAGCATCGCCCCGGCCAACGCTGATTCCTCAGGGACCACCGGATGTTGCCCAGCAGCCAGTCCCACCGTTGATTCGTAGCTGAAACCAGCATCTTTGATCCCTGGGGCCAGTGCTTGATACGCGGCGTTGAGTGGTTGAGCTAACAGTTGGAGCATGTGAAGACGCCCGGAAAGAATTCGAGCACCGGCTCGGGCAAGATATTCATCGAAGACCTGCCGGGTGTTCTCTTCATCGGCACCCCAGCGGCGGGCTTTCTTGGCTGATTTGTACAACGCGTTGCGCTGTTTCAGAACGCGTTCGTACTCACGGCGGGCATCGGCCATCACCGGCCGTAACTGGACGGTGAGATCATCGAGAAAATTCCGTCGCACCGAAGGGTCTCCGGTCAACAGTTGTAAGTCTTCCGGAGCAAAGAGCACACATCGCACCAGTCCCAGACCCTCTTTGGCCGGTTGAGGGGCTCCACGGTTAATGGAGACCCGATTGGATTTGCCCGGGTTGATTTCGAGGTCTAAACCCACAGCACGCTGATCATAGTGAACCCGACCCCGGATATGGGCTTGGTCAGCACCAAAATGGATTAATGGGCCGTCATGGGAGACTCGGTGGGAACGGTGTGTCGCCAGATAATTGAGGGCTTCGGCAATGTTGGTCTTTCCCACCCCGTTATATCCCACGAGGACGTTAGTTCCCGGTTCAAGGGTGAGGTCCAGTTGACGGTACGAGCGAAAATTCGTCAGGGAGAAAGCCGAAATATAGACCATCAGTCAGTGATGCGGATCGGCATAACCAGGTACCGGAAGTCCTCGCGTTCATCACCATCGGGCTCATCCTGCCCGGTGACCAATGCGGGTTTAGGGGCAGTGGTGAAAGCAAAGTGTGAATAGTCGGCGTTGACCACATTGAGGCCTTCAAGCAGATAGCTGGGGTTGAAGGCTACCGTGATGTCTTCTCCAGATAGCTGACACGGCACCGATTCATTGGCCGAGGCATCATCCCCGGCCCCGGCATCGAGAAATACCTCGGTACTTGTAAAAGCCAACCGTAACGGAGTATTTCGCTCTGCGACCAAGGCCACGCGTTTGACTGCATCAATCAGTGGCGCTGACTCAACCACGGCGTGGATGGGACTTGATTCGGGGAAGAGCGCCCGAATCTTGGGGTAGTCGCCATCAACTAACAAGCTGGTAGCCCGGCGACCACCTGAGGAAAACCCGAGAATTTCGGTACCCGCATCGTGCTGATTCAGGCGTAACGAAAGCTCTCCACCCCCGCCTAATGACTTAGCGACCTCCGAGAGAGTGCGAGCTTTGACCAAGACTGAGGTGGAGATCGAGGGGTCGGTGGGTGTCCAGGTGATCTCTTTCATCGCCAACCGATAACGATCGGTAGCCAGGAAGGTCATCTGGTCGCCTTCGATTTCAATCTTCACGGCAGCCAAGATCGGCAACGTGTCATCCTTGGATGCCGCTGCAGTGACTTGGTGAACAGCCTGGGCGAAAGTTTCACCGTCAACAGTCCCGGTGATCTCAGGAAGCTGGGGCAGATTGGGGTATTCACTCACCGGCATCGTGGCGAGAGCGAAGCGGGAATTTCGACACGTCAGAATAACTTTAGAGCCATCAAGTTCAACGGTGACAGGGGCGTGGGGCAGTGATTTGACGATGTCATTGAGCAATTTACCCGATACCAGAATCTGTCCGGGTTCGTCTATGTCAGCCTCAACTTCAAGTTGGGCCGAGGTCTCATAGTCGAAGCTGGCAATGGAAACTAATTGTTCATCTGCGGTAATGAGCAAGCCCGATAAAACAGGTACAGGTGGCCGAGGTGACAAAGAACGAGCAGCCCAAGATACAGCGTCGGTGAGGGTGTCACGCTCGATTGTGAACTTCACGCTTGTTCTGCCTCTCATGATCGGGTCTATCGCACACGTTGATAGCGCGACTATGAACTCAAGACTGACACAGATGAGCTCAAGAGTCATAGCAAGCTTAGCGGATTGTGAGTTGCGATGTGATGGGTGCAGAACAGAAATCGCAGATGTGAGGTGTCGTAGAAGCAAACGCGAAGTGTCGACAAGGTTGTTGTTCTGCAGATAGAGATCTTAACGGGTTAATGGTGTTAATAACTCCTGTGGATAATGTGGATAACCGGCTTCTGAGGGCTCATCACGCGGTTGCAGTTGTGGACCACCGAGTGGAATCTCGTCGGATCGATTGGGGATTGTCGTGGAGTCTTTTCTGGGGCTTGTAGGAGAGATTCACAGGGAAGACGGAGGCTATCCAGAAGGTATTTGAAGTTCTCCCCGTGTTATCCCCAAGATTATCCACACCTGTTTATCGTGGTTGAACCTTCGGTGTGGATAACGTGTGGATATTGCCGGGCACCTGTGGATTCTAGGTCTCCCGATGCACTGAGATCGCTGAATTTCAAGGGTTTAACTGTGTGGACCAAGATTCAAGTTGAACTTGAGATGAACACGGGAAAACCTTCATGGCGATGGTTGTCAACACGGCATTGTTGTTGCCCGCACCGTTTAGTTGCGCTTATTACGGGCTGCTTGCTTGATGAGATTCGTCAGTTCAGTAACTTGGTTGTAAATGGTCCTGCGCTCACCCATGAGATCGCGGATTTTTCGGTAGGCGTGCATCACCGTGGTGTGATCGCGTCCCCCAAGTTCGGCACCGATGCGAGGAAGAGACATCTCTGTCAACTCGCGCAAGAGGTACATCGAGATTTGACGGGCATTGACCAGTTTCTTCGTCCGCGACTTGGACTGCAATTCTTCCAGCGTGAAGTCGAAATACTTCATGGTCTCGTCCAAGATCAGTCCCGAGGTGATCTCTTGGGAGTCTTCGTCAGGAATCAAGTCCTTGAGAACATGCTCGGCTAGCGCATAGTCAATGTGGGTTCGATTCAGGGACGCATAGGCGGCAACGCGAATCAGTGCACCCTCGAGCTCGCGAATGTTCGTGGAGATGCGCGAGGCAATGTACTCCAGAGCATCGGTGGGGACATACAGACCGTCGGATTCTGCTTTCTTGTTCAGAATCGCAATGCGTGTCTCCAGATCGGGCGGCTGAATATCGGTGGTCAAACCCCACTCGAAGCGAGAACGTAACCGCTCCTCAAAACCAGAGAGCTGTTTTGGTGGCAGATCTGAGGTGATCACCACTTGTTTATTGTTGTTGTACAAGGCGTTGAAGGTATGGAAGAACTCCTCAACGGTGGCTTCTTTATTAGCCATGAACTGAATATCATCGATCAGCAAGATATCGACATTTCGATAGATTTGCTTAAAGCTGGCGCCTTCGTCGTGCCGGATGGAATTGATGAAGTCGTTGGTGAATTCTTCGGAATTGACGTAGCGAACTCGGAGCCCCCGGTAGAGCTCCTGGGCATAGTGACCAATCGCATGCAACAGGTGAGTCTTGCCGAGTCCCGACTCCCCATAGACAAACAGTGGATTATAGGCTTTGGCTGGAGCTTCAGCTACCGCATTTGCTGCTGCGTGGGCGAATCTATTGGACGATCCTGTGACAAATGACTCGAAATGATAACGCGGATTCAGTCGAGTGCGCTCTTCGGAATCGGTAGGCGTCGTGTCGAGAGCGTGGGGTTCTGGACTGGGAGCAGGATTAGTCCTCGCGCTGAGAATAGTGGTGGGACTGGAGTAATCCGGGTCCGTTCTGGGGCGGGAATCGGGGTGTAACGCTCGTGGAGCATCTTCCGAGCCGAAACGTCTGGGGGCGTTATCCACGTAGTTATCCACAGCATGGGCCCGGTCGTAGGAGGGCTCCGGTGGCCGGGTTGGCTCGGGGGTGACGGTCTGCAAACTCGAGTCGATCGAAAAGGCACAACGTAGTTCGGTCTGGAAGACCGTGTGGAGGGCTTGACTAAGCACAGACTGCAACTGGCCTTCAAGAACCTGTCGAGTCAGTTCGTTAGGCACGGTAAGAAGAAGAGTGTTGCCAATCAGCCCTTGCGGAACTGCGAGGTCCAAAAATCCCATCTGACGTGCACTTATTTGTCCAGAATCTTTAATCTCTTGGACAACGTGACGCCAAGAACTAGTGATTGAGTCATCTGGAACCACGAGACTCTCCTCTTCACAGACCCTTTTGCTGTGATATTGCTGACCTGTCAAAATTGGTGCGGTACTCGGTCACGTTCACGCTACGCCACCCCTTACGATGCGGTGGCCATCAGGCAACAGTAGCGTCAACGACCTTCCTGGTTGGATCAACAACCAGTGGTAACAGCCTAGCCTGATCGTACGCGAATTCAGAGTTATGCACAGTGTTATTCACAGCATGTGCGAACGTCGTTGAAAGGTAAATACCGTTTGATTTGACGTCTCGACGCGGAAGTAACTATCCTTGATGGGTCTGTGCTCGCGCTAAATCATTGCCTAGCGGGCTATAGACGACGAACTGACCCTGAACTGACATGGAGTTCATCAACGCCGAGGCGATCACCGACATCTCCCGGCGTGCGGTGCAAGACCAGATAGCTTGGAGAAGTAAGAATCATGAGTAAGCGGACTTTTCAGCCGAATAACCGCCGTCGCGCCCGTAAGCACGGTTTCCGTGCCCGGATGCGAACCCGGGCAGGTCGTGCAGTACTCTCAGCACGTCGCGCCAAGGGTCGCTCGCGCGTTTCTGCCTAAGATTGTTGATCCTTTGATGCAGTACCAGCGGGTCGTGATCGCGTGCTGCCACGAGTGAACCGGATCAGAACAGGCAAGGACTTTTCACGGACAATTCGTTCCGGTACCCGCGCTGGGGGCCGGAACATTGTCGTATCCGTAGCATTTCAGCTCCAGGGGGGTCACCGGCTTCGTCCGAGTCCAACACGTGTGGGTTTTATTGCCTCGAAGGCGGTTGGCAATGCGGTAGCACGTAACACCGTCCAACGAAGATTGCGGGCTGCCGTGGCTAGTCTTTTGCAAGACGACGACTTTCCTGTCGGGGATCATTCGTCCCCGGGCCAAGATGTCGTTATTCGCGCACTGCCTCGTTCAGCTGAGGTTGACTATCATGAGTTAAAGTCCGATGTGGCCGGCCAATGGAAACGTGCTCTGAAGAAACTGGCCCAGTGTCAAAGAACCGACGCGAAAGAAATGACAGAAGACTAAGATATGCCCGTTGAATCGCCCTACACGACGTTGAGCCCGGGTAAGCAGTGGGGATGGTTTCGAGCGTTGCCATCTCAAGCTGTAGCCTCGGTGCTGATTGCGTATCGGGCGGTCATTTCACCACTATACGGTCAGGTGTGCCGATTCTTTCCGAGTTGCTCGGCCTATACACTTGAAGCCGTCTATCGACACGGTGCTGTTAAAGGAATGGGTTTAGGGATCTGGCGTATCCTGCGATGCCACCCGTGGCAGTCGGGTGGTATCGATGCAGTTCCGCCGAGCCATAGAGTGTGGCCTGAGGGCAAAGTTCCCAAGATTATTAGACTGAATCACCCGCAAGTACCGGAAGAACCCGGCTCACACACAGCAGAGGAAACCTGAACGCCATGGGCTTTTTCGATATTATACTGTTCCCCTTCAAATGGGTTGTCTCCTGGATTCTGAGTATCTTCCACAGTTTCCTGAGTTTCTTGGGGATGAACTTTGACTCCGGCTGGACCTGGACCCTGGCGTTGGTGCTGTTGGTGATCACGATCCGCACCTTGCTGTTGCCATTATTTGTTCGGCAGATCAAATCTCAGCGGGCCATGCAGGCCATGCAACCTGAGATTAAAAAGCTTCAGCAGAAATATAAGGGAAAAAAAGACCAATTGTCCCGTCAGGCCATGGCGATGGAGCAACAGGCGCTGTTTAAGAAGCATGGAACCAGCCCGTTTTCGGCCTGTTTGCCCATGTTGGTTCAGATGCCGTTCTTCTTCGCTCTCTACCAAGTCCTCAATGGTGCATCCCACGCAGCCGAAAACGGGGAGAACATTGCGGCGCTAAGTCACGAAGAGATTTCGTCGTTTGCGCTATCGAGTATTTTCGGAGCCCAGATGCAGGATACCTTCCTTGGCTCCACCGGAGAGAATCTCGACTGGTCGGTTCTGATCGTTGCCTCAGTCATGATCGTCTTGATGTCCGCGTCGATGTTCTACATGCAGCGGATGTTGATGAGCAAAAACATGACCGAAGCGGCGATGACGGGCCCCTTCGCGCAGTCGCAAAGAATGATGCTGTACGTGTTGCCTCTGGTTTTCGCCATTGGCGGTATCAACTTCCCAATCGGCGTCTTGGTCTACTGGACCGCGACAAACTTCTGGGCCGTCGGCCAACAGTTTTACATCATTCGTCGCAATCCGGCTCCTGGCTCGCAGGCCGAACGTGAGCTTAATGAACGCCGGGTGGCAAAGGGTCTTGAACCCATTGGAAAAGCAGCGGAAGAAGCGCGGGCCAAAGCGGAGGCTAAAGCCAAGAAGCCTAAGGGTCAGCGCCAGCAACCTGTGAGAAAGAGCAGAAAGAAACGATGACCACAACCGAAGAACTCCAAAACTCCGTCGAGGACCACGACGTATCCGGTGACGCATCGCTCGAGACGACCGAGGCTCAGGACTCGGTCTCTGCAATGGAAGAAGAGGGAGATCGAGCAGCCGAC
Organism: Auritidibacter sp. NML100628; assembly: GCF_003185985.1. Taxonomy (NCBI): domain Bacteria; kingdom Bacillati; phylum Actinomycetota; class Actinomycetes; order Micrococcales; family Micrococcaceae; genus Auritidibacter; species Auritidibacter sp. NML100628. Next base: position 93,710 of record NZ_QHLP01000005.1, on the reverse strand, counting down.
TATATTGAGGAGCTACTCGATATTGCAGATCTCGACGGGGACATCGATATCGAGGTGCGCAACGGTCGCACTTACCTCTCTGTAGTTACCGATGGTGACGATGAGCAGTTGCAGGGACTGATTGGTACCAAGGGTAAGGTTCTGGAAGCCCTGCAAGAGCTCACGCGTCTTGCCGTACTGTCCTCAACGGGACAACGCTCTCGTCTCGTGCTCGACATCGCTGGGCACCGGCAACAGCGGGAAGCAGAGCTTCGCGTCCTGGCTAAGGAGGCGATCAGCGAGATTAGCGATGGCGATAAAGATGAAGTGCATCTCAAGTCGATGTCGCCGTATGAGCGCAAGATCGTTCATGATGTTGTCGCTGAAGCTGGGTTATTTAGCGAATCCCAAGGGCAAGGTTCACGACGCCACGTCGTCATTAGTGCCGATAACTGACAGAGGATGGGACTATATGGCCAACGATGAAACGCAAGGGCAGATTGAACCGACAGAAGCCCTGGCTATCAGTGGCCTGAAGGCACAACCGGTATGGGTCCAGGACGCGGTGTCCCACTTTTACGATGATGCCGGGGATATTGCACAGCGTTATGTGAACCATCTTGTCACCACCGGGGTTGAGTGGGGCCTGCTCGGGCCACGAGAGATTCCTATTATGTGGGAACGACACGTTTTGAATTGCGTCGCCACTGAAGCACTTTTTCCTTCGGGAGTGTTGGTGGCCGACGTTGGTTCGGGGGCAGGCCTGCCCGGTGTCGCATTAGCTATCGCCCGTCCTGATGTTCAATTCGTGCTCATTGAACCCCTGGAACGTCGAGTGGGTTGGTTAGTGGACGTCATTGCGGATCTAGATTTACCGAACGTTGATGTCATCCGGGCTCGTGCCGAACAAGTTGTCGAAACTCTGGACGTTGACGTAGTCACGGCTCGCGCGGTGTCGGCGTTGAAGTCCCTTGTCCCCCTGACAGCGCCCCTGTTGCACGGTGAGGGGGAACTCATTGCCCTGAAAGGCCGTAGCGCGCCTGATGAAATCAATCGCGCCCGGAAGGTGCTACAGAAATATCGTGCGGAGAACGTCGAAGTACTCACCTGTGGCAAGGAATGGCTTGAAACACCCACGACAGTCGTCAGGGTCAGCTTTGGGGATAGACTGGGGTAGTCAATGGAGTCGGACATCGTGGCAACGGAGTGTGAGTTTCTCGTATGAGTAAAAATGGTTCCTCAAGTTCCGATGAGTCCCAGGTGTCTGCGACACCGTTGGCTGCGGAAATAGCGTCTGAGGCCAAGCGCCGGCAGCGGTTGAATTCGAAGAAGATTCCCAAACCGGACCAGACCCGCATTCTCACTGTCTCGAATCAAAAAGGTGGTGTGGGAAAGACCACGACCACGGTTAACTTATCCTCTGCCTTTGCTCGTGCTGGGATGAATGTGTTGGTCATCGATGTTGATCCTCAAGGTAATGCCTCAACTGCGCTTAATGTGGAACACTCGCAGGGCACCCCGTCCATCTATGATGTATTGATCAATGACTTCGACATTCATGAAGTTGTGCAGGATAACCCCGAGACCGACTCATTACTCATAGCGCCCGCCACCATCGATCTGGCAGGTGCTGAGATTGAGCTGGTGTCTTTGGTAGCGCGTGAACATCGGCTGTCGAAAGCATTACAAAGGTATCTTACGTACCGTGAAGAGCAGGGGCTGGCACGGCTGGATTATGTCTTTATTGATTGTCCCCCAAGTCTCGGGCTGTTGACCGTGAATGCTTTGGTTGCGGCGAAGGAAGTTCTCATCCCGATTCAAAGTGAGTACTATGCGTTGGAAGGGTTGTCGCAACTGATGAAAAATATTCAGATGATACAAAGGCATCTGAATGCAGAACTCAAAGTGTCAACTATTGTGCTGACCATGTACGATGGCAGGACCAACTTAGCGGTTCAGGTAGCAGAAGAAGTACGCGAATACTTCCCAGATCAAGTACTTGACGCGGTTATTCCGCGTAATGTGAGGATATCGGAGGCGCCGAGTTACCAGCAATCGGTGATGACCTACGATCCGATCTCATCAGGTGCGCTCAGCTATCGTGAGGCTGCACTAGAAATTGCGGAGCGCGAACGCAAGAGGCGTCGCTAGGGTCGATCGGCGGGGTCCGCTTCTTATGTGAGCGTGTATCTGACGGTGGTGCCGATGTGAAATTGTTTCACGTGGAACGGGTACCATAGACGTGGAGGTAATCGTGACGCAAAAAAGATCAAGGCGTGGTCTCGGTCGGGGTCTCGGCGCGCTTATTCAACCGGAAGCAGAACCGGTTCCAGCACAGCAGCTTCCTGAGGGAAATGAAGTGGAACCACCGTCAGACGATCATGAGCCGGCCACGGGTGATCAGGGTGCTGCCCTACAGGAGAGTAGCGCTTCGCAGGTCGACGTACCGGAGGGAAAAACACAAGGGCATTCGCGGCCATCGGACTTATTTTTTGAATCCTCTGCTACCGAGTCGGAGGCGAAACGTCGGCAACGGTATCGTCGGCCCACGATGCCCAATCCCCTTGCTCAGCGTCCGAACCGTGGTTCCGGGTCTGGCGTTGGGCAGGCCGCTGAGGAAGAATCAGAGGATGTGGCCGATACCAGACTAGTGGAACTGGACCTGGACCGGATTCACGCGAACCGGCAACAGCCCCGCCAATATTTTGAGGAGGACCAATTACAGGAGCTGGTTGCCTCTATTCGTGAAGTCGGCGTTTTACAACCTGTAGTGGTTCGTGAGATCGGGACAGATTCGTATGAACTTGTCATGGGTGAACGTCGCTTTCGTGCGGCGAGGCTGGCGGGACGGGAGTCTATTCCTGCGGTAATCCGTGATACGTCGGATGATCGGATGCTAGTTGAGGCGCTGGTGGAGAATATTCACCGGAGCGATCTCAACCCTCTCGAAGAAGCGGCAGCCTATGAGCAGTTATTGAAGGACTTCGGCTGGTCTCAGGAGGAGTTGTCGAAAAATATTGGCAAGTCACGGCCGTCGATATCCAATAGTTTGCGACTAATGCAACTGCCCGCTTCGGTCCAGTCAAAGGTGGCGGCACGGGTTTTATCTTCAGGGCATGCCCGTGCCTTACTCGGCGCTCAAGATGCTGAAACGATGGAAGCTATCGCTGATCGCGTGGTGTCGGAAGGTTTATCGGTTCGCGCGACCGAGGAACTCGTTGGACTCTACCGTCCAAAAACTACCTCTTCCCCACGTAAGGTTTCACGTGGAACGCAGAAATTCGAAGACCTGGCTGCGATGTTTGCGGACGAATTGGATACCACCGTTGATATTACGTTAGGTGCAAAGAAAGGGAAGATCTCCATCGACTTTGCATCGGTGGAAGACCTAAATCGTATTATGTCGCTTATCCAGCCTTCCCAGCGGAATGACTAGGCTATACAATTCAGGCTACACATAAGGTTGGTCTGGAGCCTTTTATGTTCCACGTGAAACACTTCGCGAAACGCAACTGTTCACATGAGGGCCTTTTGACAAAGTCCCTGAACGATTGTGGTTGAACCGCCCGACAAAAACTTCACCCAGAGAACGACCGGGTTCCTCGGGTGTGTGTTGTCTTCCATTTTTGGAAAGTATTTGGATCTTATCGGGAACAAGATCTGGTAGTTCATTATTCGAGTTGAGGTTGGGTTGTTAGCTTCGTTGAGCCTTCTGCCGGGAAGTTCCCATCTTGTCGTAGCGAACCTCTTCAGCCTACAGCTCTAGAGAAAGGTCCTGCGTCGTTTCCTGAGACTAGAGTCAGCGTTGAGTGTGTATTGGCCCGGTGTATCAGATCGAGTGTGCTCCGTTGGCCGTTTCGGGTGCGAGGTTCCACGTGAAACACTTGGTCCGTTGAGGCAAGACCAGAACGCTTGCGCCAATGTGGCCTGATGCTGTGAACAAAATCGTTTGTCTAAGCCCTGAATCCCATGTCGGGATTGCTCTGCTTTAATCAGCTATCCTGCTTGACGCCGAGGTGTAGGACCATAGCGCCATCACTGAGTAGATACCAACAGCGCAGAGTACTATTAGTAGCTGAACTATATCGACAGAGGTGGTACCTCCTCTAAGGGGCGACCTAAATCGTGGGAGATGCTCGTCGTGTGAGAACCAAGTAGCGGCGTGACAACGAGCTCGATTATCGAGTCCACTGCGTTATCGGGACTGTTAGATCGGCTTTCGACCGCGATTTAAGGGTCGCTGGATAATCTCATTCAATGCGGTTACGGGTTTGATCCGTGTAGGGCAAATTGCGCTTGCCCGGTTAGGTAACTATTAACAAGTCGGTACACAAGCTACTGCCGGAGTAGATACCTATGACGTTTACGGCGCAGCAAGCGTTGACTATTATCTTGAGCTACCCTCAGATGTTTCACGTGGAACGAACTTGATGATGGAGTGGAAGACGGTTCACAAATGCACAATGTTATTCGTAGCTAGCACGCGGACGACAAGATGTCGTTCATTCGGGACGTGACCAGATATCTCCTTGCTCCTGAGTGGATATACCTTGGATGAGTGATAACACCTTTGGGGCCACGACATACACTACGTGGGATGGCTAGAGCTCGGCCGTCTCTATATATTTGGCTGTCGCCGGCTCGTCTATGACTAACTTCGCGAATGAAATGGAGTCGAATGTAGCTCGCGGGATGCTCACGCTGAGCGTCGGAGATGGGATCACAGCGGGAAGAACCAGGAAAATAGACCGTCTAGCGCAAAAAACGGGGTCATGGTTTCACGCGAAACCATGACCCCGTGTCTGTTGAGTATGTACTATTTCAGGAGCTCAGCAAACTCGGACTCCAGGGCCGGCTGAGGTTTGGCACCAATGGACGTAGCTACCTTCTCGCCGTCCTTGAAGGCCATTACTGCGGGAATACTGGTGATGCCATACTGAGAGGCCACCTGAGGATTCTCGTCAACGTTAAGTTTAGCGACGATAATCTTATCAGCGTGCTCTTCAGCCATCGTCTCCAGGACTGGCGTCAACATTCGACAAGGTCCGCACCATTCGGCCCAAAAATCTACGAGTACAGGCTTATCACTCTGGAGGACTTTTTCCTGGAAGTCCGCATCAGTAACATTAATAGTCGACATCATAACTCCTAGTAGTTGAAGCGTAAGTATTATCTCAAATCGAGCAGGTACTGCTCAACATCCTGCGCCGCTACGCAGCCGGTACCTGCTGCCGTAACGGCCTGACGGTAGGTTGGATCGATGACGTCACCCGCGGCAAAAACCCCGGGTAGATTGGTGCGCGTCGACGGGTGGTCCACCCGTATGGTGCCATCCTCGTTGATTTCCAAGACATCCTTGACGAGTTCTGTACGCGGATCCTGTCCGATGGCGACGAACAGACCGGTAACATCGAGGGTGGATTCCTGCCCGGTCTTAAGATTTTTGACATGGGCGGTTTGAAGCTTATCGTCGCCGGTGAGATCAGTCACAACCGAGTCCCAGATGAATTCAATCTTTTCGTGGTCTAAAGCCCGCTGGGCCATGATGTGCGAGGCGCGGAGTTCGTCGCGTCGGTGAATGAGATAGACCTTGGAGGCGAATTTGGTGAGGAATAAAGCTTCCTCCATCGCTGAGTCACCCCCGCCCACGACGGCCACTTGCTGGTCGCGGAAGAAAAAGCCATCACAGGTAGCACACCAGGAGACCCCATGCCCGCTGAAGCGCTGTTCTCCGTCCAAGCCCAAATGCCGGTAAGCTGAGCCGGTAGCGAGGATCACGGTGTGGGCCTGGTAGCTGGCCCCATTGCCGAGGGTAACGACTTTGGGATTTGAGCTGAGGTCGACGCTGACAACATCTTCGTACTGAATATCGGCGCCGAAGCGACGGGCTTGGGCCTCGAAATTGGTCATGAGTTCCGGCCCGAGGATGCCATCCGGGAAGCCGGGATAATTCTCCACGTCGGTGGTATTCATCAGTTCGCCCCCGGCGGTCACCGACCCGGTGAAGACGATCGGGTTCAAATTGGCGCGGGCGGTATAGATTGCTGCCGTGTATCCGGCAGGCCCAGAGCCCACGATGATGACATTGTGAACGTCGTGAGGGGTAATTTCCGTCACGATGGCGACCTCTACTTTCCGGCAACTCTTACTGATAGCACCAGGAATAAACAACTTAAGCTGTCTACGCAGTGCGTTTATTCATCCATGCTTAACGGCGTGGTAGTCAAGGTTATTCCGTGATCCTAGTCGACCGTAATCTCGGCGATATTGACGGCATAAGGAAGATCTTCAGACGCATCGGCTGCCAAGGGCAGATCGGTGAAGTTGATACTCACGTACTGGGCGGTGACCGGATCGCCATCCTGGCCGGATACCGAGGCGGTATAAGTCGGCCCGGTGAAGGAGCCTTCGGCAACCGAGGTACCATCCGCCGGGTTGGCCGTATCGGAGACCAGCACAGTGAAGCTCCCGCCAGAACCTCCGTTCTGGGTGATGTTGACTTCACTAATTTCAGATTCTTCCTCAAGTTCGATCACCAACGCCATGTTCCGGGCGAAACCACCAAACTGAGATTGGGCGAAAGATAGTGACCGCCAAGACGTGGCGGGATCACCGTCAACCGCTAGAGGCAGTTGGTCATCGGTTTGGGAGCTGAGATTCGGCGAGTCGGGCACGACTCGAGAGATGCCGGTGATAACCGGGTCGGCACCAACAGGAGCCGCATCGTCCTGAGGACTCTCGCCCTCTTGTGGCTCTTGATCTGCCTGATCCTCGGGTTCAGCGGTCTGAGTCGGTTCAGCGACGGGCTCGGTGTCGCCACGACCTAAGAAGGTGAACATGACAACGACTGCAGCAACCAGTATCGCCACGAGAAGGACGGCCCCGATCCATCGCCCGGCACCTCCACCTTGACGTTCATCCGTGTATTCCACGGCGTATCCCTGGCCGTAACCGCCCGGAGCGGGATCGGGAGCAGAGACAGAACCGCCTGCTGCCGCGGAGTTACCCATGGCTTGAGCCACGCGTTCCTGAACGTTTTGGGGAGCGGGGTCGTTGGCGGTGGGAACCTCGGAGGCCTCCACACTCGCCGCTGCCGCCTCAGAAGTGGGCGCTTCACCGGCTGGCTGCTCGGGTGGTTGCCCGGGAGTCTGATCGGGGGTCTGCTCCGAGCCATTAACGACCGGGATCGGGCCGGTGGTGGCTACCGGTTCTGAGACCGCGCGGTCACCAGCCTCCTCGGCCTGGTCCTCGGCATGGCGTGGAGCCTGGTCGGTTTCCGGCTCGTAGTTCGACTGGTCGTCGTCCGTGTCGGTGCCGGGCCCTGTGGCACCCAGGCTGTTGGCTGCTGCTCCGGCCCCTGTTCCGTGAGCTGGTCGCGATGATTGCTGGGAGGGCTGTTGTGTCGGGTGGGTCTCTCCGGGACGGATAAGCTTGGAGGGATCGTCGGTGCGGTTCAGCGAGTCGTTGAGCCGATCCGAGATCCGGTTCAAAAACTTTGGACGATGCGCTTCGTGCTCTGAGCTGGCGGCCACATCGGAATCAAGGCTGGAATAGTATTCGTCATCATCGTCGTAGGTCTCCGGCTCATAAGAGCGGGACTCACCGAAGATTTCCGAGCCGAGGTTCTCGGTGTAGAACGGCTCAACGTAGACGTCGTGGCCGGTCACCAGCGAGAGCAGAGATTGTGGGTCAGTCTCTCCGGCGGAGATCAAGTAGGTGCGGTTATCCGACAGACCCAAATCGAGCACCTGAACATCGGAGGCACGCTCTCCAGTGGCCAGTTGCCGGGCCGAGGTGGCCACCTGGGAGGCATGATCGGGGGAGGCAACCAAGATCATCACTTCCCGATTGAGGACTTGATCGAGTCCGGTCAGGATCACATCTTGCTCGGCGGTGGCCAAGACCTGTCCGGTGATCAGGTAGCGTCCGCCCAGCACGTTACCTTCGTCAAGTTGTGCCACGATCATTCCTCCAGGGTCGGGTTGAGAACGGGCCGTGGTCGGTGCCGTTCATGACACGACCAATGAGTCGACCTAGTTTTCTATGGTAGCCGTACCGCGTGGACGGTGCGCGCTCATCACACGCGTTTACTCCTCGGTTATGCTCAGGCGGAACGCTTGAAGCGTTTGATCAGTGGGCCGAGGTAGTCATCGAGTTCCTTGACATTGAAGGCCCGGCAGGCCACCACATAAACCGCGACCATCACTACTCCCACCACAGCGCAAGTGATCAAAGCGGTCAGGATGGAGTCATAGGGGAAACCGGTGTGATATCCGCCCAACAACAACAGCACCAGGGCCCCGACCAGTCCTGAGGCTAATGCGGCGTAACCGGTGCGCAGATAAGCGGTAAATACTTTGCGAGTGTAATAATTGCCGAATCGTTTCAGCGTCAAGAAATGCACCATCAAGAACTGGATGATGTGAACCAGCGTGAACAGTAGCGCGATCAGATGCGCTAGCGAGGCGTTAGGGATGAGCGGGGCGAGCAGATAGGCCGAAACCAAGGTGATTATCGAGGCGGTGCACTGGACCAGCATCGGAATGGTGGCATTCTCGGAGGCGTAGAAGACCCGCAACAGGTAGAAATGCGCTGAGCGGAAGGGCATGCCGATGGCCAGCAGGACCAGGATCTGCCCGATCGCGGCCGCTGCGATAGGCGAGGTGGGAGAGGAGCCGGAGAATAACCGGCCGATCGGGGCGGCCAGTACCAGGACGACCACCATGGCGAACATCATCGGGACCGCGAAACTACTGAGCCCGGCACCGGTGGTCCAGCGTGCCGCAGCAGTGTCCCGGGCTTGAAGGGAACGGGTCAACCGGTTGAACAGCACCGTGGCGATCGAGAGCACGAAGACCGAGTGGGGTAGCACGGTAATCAGTTGGGAGACGTTCAAGGCATACAGTCCGGGAACCGCGGCGGCTTCCTGCGGGGTTTCAGCAATAGTAGACCGTGCCTCGGTGGCACCGGTCACCAACCGGTTGATCAGTAGGTTGGTCACGTTGCCGACCAGCATGGTAATGATGGTGAAGCCAGCAAGCCGACCGGTGGTGCGTAGCCCCATACCGCGCCAGCCAAATTTCAGTCTCAGCCCGAGCCCGAGCCGTTTGAGTGGCCACAGCAACACCAGGGCCTGAATTGCGATCCCCAGAGTGTGACCACCGGCCAGGAGCAACGTGTGGGTCGTAGACCAGGCTTCTAATTGGTCCTCATCGGACATGCCCGTGTAGTGGCCGAAGGTGAGAATATAGGTGACGATAATGATGATCGCCACCGCGTTATTGGCCACCGGGGCCCACATATAGGCGCCGAATCGTCCGTGGGCGTTCAGGATCTGGCCGATAATGGCATACATCCCGTAGAAGAAAATTTGGGGCAGTGTCCAGAACGCGAAGGCGGTTGCTAGCGCGAGTTTGGGTTCCGACCAGCCCAAGGTCAGCGCGTTCATGATCGGGTAGGCGCACAATGTGATGGCAATCGTGAAGGCGCCGATGATCAGCATGGCCAGGGTCAAGATCCGGGAGGTGTAGTCGGCTCCTCGGTCCGGCGCTTTGGCGGCTTTAATCAGTTGGGGAACCAGCACCACATTGAACACACCACCGGCCAGCAACATGTAGATCACATTGGGGATGGTGTTAGCGGTCTCGAAAACATCGGCGACCAGGGCGGTGGAGCCGATGGCCACGGCCAACAGCGACGTGCGCACAAAACCTAAGATCCGAGACACTAAAGTGCCGGAGGCCATCAGCGCTGAGGCTTTGGTGGCTCCGGCAGAGGATTTCGATTGGTCTTCGGGGACAGGACGCTGGCTCACCGCTGGTCTTCCTGGGGTGGGTTCTTGGGTGGTTGGGATGACCCGGATGGATGACGAAAGCGCTGGACTCGCAACATTAACTCGAACGGTGTCGGTGGCGAGGTCGGTCGAGTCGTGGCATCCTGACCGGGTTGACCGGTGGACGTGGCGCTGGGCCGATCCTCGGTCTGCTGGAAGGAGCCTACCGACTCGCGGTGTGTTGCGGGGTGATTCTCCCCGGGTGTGCCGGGATTTTGTGTGGTGTTACTGGACTCGGGGGTGGAGTCCGGTGCGGAGGTTTGGGGGCGTAGATTCTCCGGAATCAGTCCGGAGGGCAACCGGTGGCGTAGCGGGATGACCCGGCGGGAGCGGAATGTCACCGGCACGTGGGTGAAAAATTCGGGCAAGGTGTCTTGGGCGGCTTCGACGATCCGGCGCTCATTGACGAAGGTCAACCGGGCCGAGAGCCGTTCGAGATCGACCCAGGCGACATCGATGGCCTCTTGGTCAGGGTCGTTGTCAATGGTCAGCGTTCCACCGGTGGCGCGCAACAGGAAGTGGTGGACGGTTTTATGCACCCGGTGCCCGGGCACGGTGAACCAGTAGTCGATCGAACCCAGCGCGGTCAGCACCGTCCCGGAGATTCCGGTTTCTTCAGCGACTTCGCGCTCGGCAGCGGCATGGTGGTCTTCCTCACCTTCCGGGTGGCCCTTGGGTAAGACCCATTCGAGTCGGCCCCCGCGGTTATAGCGGGCAATAATGGCGACTTGGAGTCGCCCGGATCTTTCCCGGACCACCATGCCACCGGCGGATATTTCTTCCACCGTGGGTAGCTTGGCATCCTCGCGCGGACGCCGGGTACGACGTGTAGGATCGAAACGATCGATTCTTCCCGGGCGTGTGGTCTCAGCGTTTTCGGGCGTACCGGAGCCCCAGCCATTCCAGGGGCGCCGTGGTGACCGAAAACGAGACATGTTACCCACTCTATCCCGATTACCACAGTGCAGATCTGAAGCTACGATTGCATGCCCGCGAATGATCACCCAAACCGAGTTGCCGCCGAGACATCACACCGAGACGATACTGTGACTGATCACCCCGTAGACGCCCACGCACCCAACGCAGCGCTCAACGCTGAGGTTCCGCTACCTGCTGGCTTTCCCCACGGGGCCACGGTGCCGGGGCTGGTGGTGGAGTTGGGGCGAATATTTCACCGGGCCGGCTTCGAACTGGCCCTGGTCGGCGGACCAGTGCGTGATATTTTCCTGGGTGCGGCCACCGTGGACCTGGACTTCACCACCGATGCCACCCCGGAACAGATCACCGAGGTGTTGGGCAGTTGGCCGGACGCGATCTGGGATATCGGGGCCGCTTTTGGCACAATCGGTGCCCGCAAGGCCGGCTGGCAAGTTGAAATCACCACCTATCGCGCCGAAAAATACGACCCAGCCTCCCGCAAACCCCGGGTGGTCTTCGGCCACGACCTCACCGATGACCTGCTGCGCCGGGATTTCACCGTCAATGCGATGGCGCTGAAACTGCCCGCATTAGAGCTGGTCGATCCCTTTGGCGGGATCCGGGATCTGGCCACCGGCAACTTGCAAACCCCCGGATCGGCCGAGTCCTCATTCTCCGATGACCCGTTGCGGATGATGCGGGCCGCCCGTTTCGTCTCCCAATTGCGCCTGACCGTCGGCGAGGATGTGCGCACCGCGATGACCGAGATGTCCGAGCGGATCAGGATCATCTCTGCCGAACGGGTCCGCGATGAACTGGTGAAGCTCATCATCGGAGCCAACCCGCGGTCCGGGCTGGAATTGCTGGTGGAGACCGGATTGGCAGAACATGTTCTCCCCGAGTTACCGGCCCTGCAATTGACCATGGATGCTGCCCATCATCACAAAGACGTGTATCAGCACTCGCTGAAGGTCTTGGATCAGGCCATCGACTGGGAACCCGACTATGTCGAGGCACCGAATTTTGTGTTGCGTTTCGCCGCGTTGATGCACGATATTGGCAAGCCCGCCACCCGGCGGTTTGAAAAAAATGGTGCGGTGACCTTCCGGCACCACGATGTGGTAGGAGCCAAGATGGTCCGGGCCCGCATGAAAGCTCTGCGCTTCGATAAAGACACCATCCGGGCCGTGGCCACGCTGGTCGAGTTGCACATGCGCTTCTACGGGTACGGTGAGGCCGGATGGGGTGATTCGGCGGTGCGACGCTACGTCACCGATGCCGGGGATCTGCTACAACACCTTCACGCCCTGACCCGTTCGGATGTCACCACCCAAAATAAGCGCAAGGCCACACGGTTGGCCCACGCTTATGACGATCTCGAGCGTCGCATTGACCAGCTGGCGGCCGAAGAAGAACTAGCCAAAATCCGTCCCGACCTCAACGGTCAGCAGATTATGCAGATCTTAGACATTTCCCCGGGGCCGCTGGTGGGCCGGGCCTACCAGCACCTGCTGGATTGGCGCCTCGATCAGGGCCCCCACACCAGTGCAGAAGCCGAGGCCGAACTGTTGCGGTGGTGGGCAGAACAGCCCGAATCCCAGCCCGAATCCCAGCCCGAGGATGGGCCCGAGGATGGATGAAGGGGTCTGGTATAACCCGCTGTCTTGGAGCGCACCCTGGTTCGTGGTGTGGCTGGGACTCTACGCGGTGATCTGGGCTCGGGCCGGTGGCACCTATCTGCTGGGTCGTGGCATTCGCACCGGCGTGGGCCGGACCAATACCAGACTAGCCCGAATGATCAACACCGACGGGTACCGGCGTGCCGAGAGCGCCATTGACCAGTGGGGCGCCCCCGTGGTGGCCTTTAGTTTTCTGACCATCGGCTTCCAGACCCTGGTCAATTTCGCTGCCGGAGTCACCCGGATGCGCTGGTTCCGCTATCTTCCCGCCCTGGCGGTGGGCGGGGCAGCGTGGGCAGCCATCTATGCCACCGTCGGGGTGGTGTCTTTTCGAGCGTTGACATTCTTCTTTACCCGCTGGCCGGTCGCTACCGGCGTGGTCATCGGGCTCACCGTGATCGCTGTGGTGATCTGGTTGGCGGTGAAACTCCATCGCAGGAACCAGCACCGGAACCATCACAGGAACCAGCACAGCGACCAAAACGTTTAGGCTGGACGTATGAACGATGCTGAGATCTCTGCCACAGCCAAGCTACAACCGATTGAAACGATCGCTGACAGGCTGGGAGTCTCAGCCAACTATCTGATCCCCTATGGCCAGTACATGGCCAAGATTGACGTCACCGGACTTGCGGGGGCGCCTAGCCAGGTTGCTGGTCAGGACCGAGAGCACCGACTGCACGATTTGGGCCATCGCCAGGGGGCAGTGGTGCTGGTGACCGCCTGCTCACCCACACCGGCCGGGGAAGGTAAAACCACCGTCGCGATCGGTCTGGCCGACGGGTTGAACCGGATCGGCGTGAACACGGCCCTAGCCCTGCGCGAGCCCTCCCTGGGTCCGGTCTTTGGGCTCAAGGGCGGAGGAACCGGTGGCGGATACGCCCAGGTGGTGCCGATGGATAAGATCAATCTGCACTTCACCGGCGACCTGCACGCAATCACCTCAGCCCACAATCTGTTGTGCGCGCTGGTCGACCATCACATCCATCAGGGCAACGCGTTGCAGATCGATCCGCGCACCATCACCATCAAACGGTGCCTGGACCTCAACGATCGGGCACTACGCCACACGGTCATCGGCCTGGGCGGACGCACCCAAGGGGTGCCTCGGGAAGATGGTTTTGAGATCACCGCAGCCACCGAAACCATGGCGATCTTTTGCTTAGCCACCGACCGCGCGGATCTCAAACGGCGGCTGTCGCAGATGATCATCGGCTACACCTATGACAAGTCACCGGTGACCGCCGGGGACTTGGGATCTGACGGTGCCCAGGGCGCGATGGCAGTGTTACTCAACGATGCGTTGGACCCGAATCTGGTCCAAACCCTGCACGGGACCCCCGCCTTGGTGCACGGCGGTCCATTTGCCAACATCGCCCACGGCGCCAACTCGGTCATGGCCACCAACACCGCCCGGGCTCTGGCCGATGTGGTGATCACCGAAGCCGGATTTGGGGCGGATCTGGGGGCTGAGAAGTTTATGCACATCACCGGACCCGCCGGTGGCTTCAGCCCCGATGCCATCGTGGTGGTCGCCACGCTGCGCGCGCTGAAATATAACGGCGGGATGAGCGTGGCCGAGGCCACCGAGGATGCTACCCGGCGCGACACGCAGGCCCATCAGGATGCCCTTCAGGCCGGGGTGGCCAATCTCGACCGGCATCTGGCTCATCTGACGCACTACAACCGGCCCACCGTGGTGGCCATCAATACTTTTCCAGACGATACCGAAGAGGAGATCGCCTGGTTGATCGAACACTGCGCCTGCCGGGGAGTGGTCGCCGAGACCTGTCAGGCCTGGGGGCAGGGCGCTGCCGGGGCTGAAAAACTGGCCTCCGTGATGCGCGAGCAGCTGGATTGCAGTGCCACGGCTGGTGGCATCGGAGGCCTATTGAGCCCGGAGGTGATGGCTGGGCTAAGTGTGCAGGAGAAGATCTCGATCATTGCCCGGGACATCTACGGAGCAGCCGAGGTCGAATACACCGCGACCGCCCTGAAACAGTTGGATGCCCTGGCTGGCACACCGGCAGAGTATCTGCCAGTGTGCATGGCCAAGACCCCGTTCTCCTTCTCCGATGATCGCACGGCACTGGGCGCCCCCAGCGGATTTCAACTCACCATTGAACGGACGCAACTGCGTGCCGGTGCCGGATTCGTAGTGGTTTACACCGGAAAGATCATGACCATGCCCGGGCTACCCAAACATCCGGCCGCTGAGGCCATGGATGTTGACGAGACCACCGCCGAGATCCGCAATATCTTCTAGCGAAGGTCGGCGAATGGTTGGGGAATGGTCGCGGGATCGTCAGGCAGGTGCGGGCTAGCGCTCGATCTCGCCCCGAATAAAGGCCTCAACCAGTTCACGGGCGTGCTCATCGCGGTGTTGCACCGGCGGGGACTTCATGAAATACGAGGAAGCCGATAAGATTGGTCCACCGATCCCGCGATCCAGGGCAATTTTGGCCGCCCGGACCGCATCAATAATCACCCCGGCGGAGTTCGGGGAATCCCACACTTCGAGCTTATATTCCAGCGAGACCGGAGCATCACCGAAATTGCGACCTTCCAGGCGCACAAAAGCCCACTTGCGGTCATCCAACCACTGCACGTAATCGGAGGGACCGATGTGGACATTGCGGTCCTGAAGCTGGGTGTTGATAGTGGAGGTCACCGCCTGGGTTTTGGAAATCTTTTTGGACTCCAACCGGTCCCGTTCCAGCATGTTCTTGAAGTCCATATTCCCGCCAACATTGAGTTGGTAGGTCCGATCCACGGTGACTCCGCGGGCCTCGAAGAGGGCGGCCAGGGCGCGGTGGGTAATGGTGGCCCCGATTTGGGACTTGATGTCGTCTCCGACAATGGGCACCCCGGCGTCGGTGAATTTCTGTGCCCACTCCTGGGTGCCAGCAATGAACACCGGTAGCGCATTCACAAACGCCACCTTGGCCTCCAGGGCAGCCTGGGCGTAAAACTTATCGGCCTGCTCGGATCCCACCGGAAGATAGGACACCAGCACATCGACCTCGCGCTCGCGTAGTACCTGAGCCACATCCACCGGATCGGCTTCTGATTCGGTAATCGTGTCGCGATAGTACCGGCCTAAACCATCCAGCGTAGGGCCACGTTGCACCGCAACACCGGTGGTGGGCACATCCGCCAAGGTCAGCGTGTTGTTTTCTGAGGCGGTGATCGCCTCGGAAATATCTAACCCCACCTTGGCGTCATCAACGTCAAAAGCCGCCACAAACTGAAGGTCACTGACGTGGTAATCGCCGAACCGGACATGCATCAGTCCGGGCACCACGTCTGAATCAGCGGCATCCCGGTAGTAACGCACGCCCTGAATCAGGGAGGAGGCGCAGTTACCGAGCCCTGCGATAGCCACTCGAATAGTAGACAACGAGATACTCCTTTGTTATAAAACCCCATCTACTCTACGTCAGCCCGGGCTAGACCTGACAGATACCGGCAGGTTTTTACACCTTGATCACCGCCAACCCGTACACTGAGGCTCATGGCCCCCTGCGAACCACAGCAACAGCCACGCACTCCTGTTGCTCCGACTCGAACCGACTCGCTGATCGCCCGGCTCACCTCCGAGAAGATTGGCCCGATCGGGCGACGCACCGCACCCGGTCGAACCAGTGGCGGATTTTTCACCCCCATGCGGGTGCTGATCCTGCTGACCACCCTGGCAGCCCTGGTGGCGGTATTGCAAAAATCCCCGTGCCGCATCGACGGCTGGACCCAGCCCTTCGTCAACTTTGCCGGTTGTTATTCCGACTGGACTGCACTCTACGGTGGGCGCGGGTTCGATGAAAACCCGCTGGCACCCTTTGCCGAAGGCTCGACCTTCGAATACCCGGTGCTGACCTCGATCGTGGCCTCTGTGACCGCGGCGATCACTCAGATCTTCGACCCCGACCGGCCCTCGCTGCTGTACTTCGACATCAACTTTGTGCTGGTGGTCATCCTCTGGATCATCACCGTCGTGGTGGTCGCCAAATCCTCGGTCCGTCGGATCTGGGATGCCGCGATGGTGGCCGTTGCCCCAGGGATGATCCTGGCCTCCTCCATTAACTGGGACATGTGGGCGGTGGCCCCGCTAATCCTGGGACTCTGGCTATTTGGGGGAAAGAAATACTTCTGGGCTGGCGTGCTGTTCGGCATCGGGATTTCGGCCAAAATTTTCCCCTTATTGGTCTTTGGGGCCATCTTCGTGCTGGCGGTGCGAACACTGATCTTCCGGCCACTATTGTTCAGCCTCGCCGGGGCGGGGACATCCTGGCTGATGCTCAACCTGCCGTTGATGATCAGCAACTTTGAGGCCTGGTCGCTGTTCTACACCTTCTCGGCCGACCGCGGGCCCGGCTGGTCCTCGGTGTGGAATATCTGGAACGTGGTTGCCGAGAACAACCAGGTCACCGCCGACTCTCTGAGCTATCTGTCGGTGGGGGCGGTAGCGGCGTGTTGTGCTTTGATCTTCGTGATGGGCACCACCGCCCCAGTCCGGCCCCGCATGGCGCAACTGGTGTTTCTCATCGTTGCCAGCTTCGTGCTGTTCAATAAGGTCTATTCACCCCAATTCGTGGTGTGGCTGATCCCTTTGGTTGCCCTCGCTCTGCCCAACTGGCGAGACTTTTTGATCTGGCAGTTCGTGGAGGTCCTGCACTTCTGGGCGGTGTGGGCCCACCTGTCCCACTTCACCTCCGAACACAACGTCCAGCACCAATTCGACGAGCGCCTCTACGTCCTGGCCGTGGTCGCCCACATGCTGGCTACCCTCTACCTGATGGGCCGAGTGGTCTACCAGATCTACCGACCCGACACCGACCCGGTCCGCACCAGTCTGCCCGTTGGCGATCCTCAACTGCGCGGTGAGGCCTCAAAGAATCTGGCCTGGGATGATCCGGTGGGTGGCGACTACGATGGCGCTCGCGACCGACTACCGTTTTTGATCCCGGACCCCCAGCCGGTAGGCAAACACGCCGAGGCCACCGCTGACCAGCCAGTGGAGGTGGGTGCAGCCGAACACCAGGGCATCTGGACCCCGATCACCGTAGACGGTTCTGAGGCTCATCAACAGGCTCATCAACAGGCTCATCAACAGGCTCATCAACGGGCTGATCAAGAACAGTAGGGTGGAGTTCATGACCGATCTTGATGCACTCGTCCGACTCATCTCTGATGCCCCCACCTCCTGGCACGCTGCCGAATACGTGGCCCGCGAGGTGGTGGCCGCCGGGTTCACCCGGCTGGAGGAAACCCAACCGTACCCCGCCACCCCCGGCGGTTATGTGGTGGTGCGTGACGGGGCAGTGATCGCCTGGATCCAACCCGAGGCTGTCAGTAACCCCAGCACCGATTCGGCAACGACGCCCCACCTACCGAGTTTCCGTATCCTGGGCGCCCACACCGACTCCCCGGGTTTCAAAGTCAAACCCAGCCCCGATACCACCACGGCCGGATGGGCGCAGGTCGGTGTCGAGGTCTACGGTGGCCCGCTAGTGAACTCCTGGCTCGACCGCGACTTGGCCTTCGCCGGACGCCTGGTCTTGCGTGATGGCACCACCAAACTGGTCACCACCTCCGCCATGGCCCGGATTCCGCAACTAGCCATCCATCTGGATCGGGAGGTCGACCGGGGACTGGCCCTCAACCGGCAACACCACCTGATGCCCATTGTGGCCACAGCCTTAGGGCATCCCGCCGACCCCGCCGAATCCTCGGGTGGTATTTTGCAGGCCATTGCCGAGGAGGCCGGACTCTCGCCCGACCACATTATCGCCGCCGATTTGATGCTCGCCGATACCCAGCCTCCGGCTCTTCTGGGATCAGCCCAAGAGTTCTTGGCCGCCCCGCGGATGGATAATCTGGTCTCGGTCTCGGCCGGACTGTCTGCACTGCTCGAGGTCGCCCACCAGCCCGAACCCGGTCTAATCCCGGTTCTGGCCGCTTTTGACCATGAAGAGGTCGGGTCTCAAACCCGGTCCGGGGCAGCCGGGCCTTTCTTAGAAGAAACCCTGACCCGCATCCAGCGCAGCCTAGGTATCGGTGTGGACGATACCCCGCGGGTACGCGCTGGATCGTGGCTACTCTCGGCCGATTGCGGGCACGTGGTCCACCCCAACTACGTGGGCAAGCACGACCCGGACCACCACCCCCACCCCAACCACGGTCCGCTGGTGAAGATCAATGCCAATCAACGCTACACCACCGACGCAGTGGGTCATGCCGCCGTGGCCGGGTGGGCCGATGTCGCCGGGGTCCCGCTCCAGGAGTTCGTTTCTCGCAATGATGTCCCGTGTGGCTCCACCATCGGACCCATTGCCTCCACCCGCCTGGGCATTCCCACCGTGGATATCGGGGTGGGCTTGCTGTCGATGCACTCGATCCGTGAACTGGTCGGTGTCAAGGACCCGGGCTATTTGACCCGGTTGACCACCGCGTTTTTTCGTCAGTAAAACACCCCGAGTGCCTGTGCCCCACACCCCTGACCCGAAGAATGGCAATTTCGGCGCAATCACGCTAAACTATCGGCGTTGTCTTCGAACAACAGCACTCAAGAACCTCCTGTTACGGAAAGACCGTGACCATAAGCCCGAAGGAGGTGGGTTCGCATGCGTGCATATGAACTGATGGCGCTGATCGACCCGGAGGTCGATGAGCGGACAGTAGAACCGACATTGCGTAAGTACTTTGACAACACCGTTGTCAAAGACGGTGGCTCCGTCGACGAGGTCGACGTGTGGGGTCGTCGCAAACTGGCCTACGAGATTAAGAAGAACTCCGAAGCCGTTTACGCTGTCGTTAATTTCACATCTGAGCCGGCCTCGGCTCAGGAATTGGAACGCCTGCTGGGTCTGAACGAGACCGTGTTGCGCACCAAGATCATTCGTCCGGAAGAGCAGAAGGTCACCCTCTAGGGTCACGTCGTCACTGCACAAACACTCAAGCATCGGTTGAACGAGAGCACCAGGAGTACCTCATGGCTGGAGAGCCGGTAGTCACGATTATTGGAAACCTGACCGCCGATCCCGAACTGCGTTTCACCGCATCGGGACAGGCCGTCGCGAACTTCACCATTGCCCAAACTCCTCGGATCTACGACCGTCAAACCAATGAATGGTCCGATGCTGAGACCTTGTTTGTGCGTGCTTCCATCTGGCGTGAAGCAGCAGAAAACGTGGCCGAATCCTTGACCAAAGGAATGCGCGTGGTGGCCCAAGGTCGCCTGAAAGCCCGTTCCTTCCAGACCCGTGAGGGTGAGAACCGCACCAACTGGGAACTGGACGTCGACGAGATCGGCCCGTCGTTGCGCTACGCCACCGCCCAGGTGACGCGTACCCCGCGTCACGGGGGCGGATCCGGTGGTGGTTTCAACCAGAACCCGCCGGCCCAGAACCAGGGCGGCTGGGGTCAAGCTGGTGGTGCCCCACAGCAGGATCCCTGGGGCGGAGCTCCCTCCGCTGGATCCTGGGACACCCCGGATCATCAGGAACCACCGTTCTAAACACCAACCATCCCGCTGACTGCGGGCTCCAGTTATTACTCGAAGGAGCACCACGATGGCTAAGGCTGAAGTACGTAAGCCCAAACCAAAGCCCAATCCCCTCAAGACAGCAGACATCGACTACATCGACTACAAAGATGTGGCTCTGCTTCGCAAATTCATCTCCGATCGCGGCAAGATCCGTGCCCGCCGTGTGACCGGTGTGACCGTCCAGCAGCAGCGCAAGATCGCTTTGGCGATCAAGAACGCACGTGAAATGGCTCTGTTGCCCTACTCCGGTTCCGGCCGCTGATCTTGAAGTAGAGAAGGAGAGAGTAGACATGGCACAGCAGAAACTCATTTTGACCCAGGAGATCCCCGGCCTCGGTATTGCCGGCGATGTCGTCGAGGTCAAGAACGGTTACGCTCGCAACTACCTGATCCCGCGCGGTTTCGCTACTCGTTGGACCCGCGGCGCCGAGAACCAGGTCGAAGAGATCCGCAAGACCCGGGCAGCTCGGGCCATGGCGAACCTGGAAGAAGCTCAGGCGCTGGCCGAGAAGCTCCAGCAGCAACCGGTGCAGATTCAGGTGGCCTCCGGTGAGACCGGTCGTTTGTTCGGCTCGGTGACCGCCTCGGACATTGTCGAGGCCCTGGAAGCAGCCGGCCACGAGTCGATCGACCGTCGCAACGTTGTCTTGACCGACAGCATCCGTTCGCTGGGTAACTACTCGGTGCAGATCCGTCTGCACGACGACGTGATTGCTCAGGTGGAACTGGCTGTTGTTCCGGCCAAAAAGAAGAAGAAATAAGCTTCTTCGCTCCGGCTAGACCCGGATTGCGTTGAGAGAACCCCGGGGCAGGTGTTGACCATCATCTGGTCACCCGCCCCGGGGTTTCGTTGTCTCCCCCAGTGGGCTGGCAGGGCTGTGTTAGCTTTGAGCTATGTCTGAATCTGCTGTGGCCACCACCCTGGAAGAGATCCAAGAGAACCTCTACGCGGTTCAAGGACGGATTAACGCCGCTGCCAATCGTGTCGGGCGTGATCCCCGGGATGTGCGTCTGATCCCGGTGACCAAAACCGTGGCGGAACAGCGCCTGCGCACCGCCTATCAGGCAGGCATTCACACTTTCGGTGAGAATAAAGTTCAAGAGGCCCACCAAAAATACCAGGCCATGAACGACTTGGAGATCACCTGGTGCATCATCGGACCATTACAGTCCAATAAGACCCGAGACGTGGCCGAATTTGCCGATGAGTTCCACGCCCTAGACCGGGTCAAGATCGCTCGCAGGCTCCACGACCAGCTCACCGAAGCCGGACGGGACCTGTCGGTGTTGATCCAGGTCAATACCTCCGGGGAAACCACCAAATCCGGTCTCGACCCGGCAGAACTCGGCCCGTTTGTTGACCAGATTCAGGATTTCACGGCACTTCGGGTCAACGGATTGATGACCATCGCCGAGAACTCCGATGACGAGGATGCGATCCGGAATAATTTCCGGCAGCTGCGCGCGTTGCGCGATGAACACCGCGACCAACTCGGGGCCGGAGATCTGTCTATGGGCATGTCAGCCGACTTTGAGATCGCCATCGAAGAAGGAGCCACCATGGTCCGAATCGGTTCTGCGATCTTCGGCGCGAGACCTCCCCACGGCTCGGCACAGGACTAACGTGCACAGCACCCCTGCCGGGTAGTGTTGCTGGGGCTGTGGGGTACTTCTGGGCCACTGATGAAACTCAATCAGGCGCGCCACGGGCCATGCTGGGCCGTGACCGCTGGGTAAGGTGCTAGATTCTCTGCCAAATAGCCCCTATGCGGAGAGTGAGTACAGCGCGCCATGGTCGATCGACTTCACGATATCTGGGACCACATCAACGAAGCCCAGGGAACATTCGGGTCCACCACCAACTTCATCTTTGACGACATCACCGCCACACACGTGGCAGGACACGCTGAACTGGGCCCAGACCACCACCAGCCCTGGGGAATCGTCCACGGAGGCGTCTACGCCACCATTGTGGAGTCAGTGGCCTCGGTAGGTGCCAGCTACGCCGTGAAGGACCAGAACATGTTCGCGGTGGGCTTGCACAACGGCACTGACTTCTTGCGTCAATTTAGTTCCGGCACCGTCCTCGTTGAAGCCAACGCCCTCTACCAGGGACGCACCCAGCAACTCTGGGATGTCGTCATTACCGCCGAAGCCACCGGCAAAGTCTTGGCCCGCGGACAACTTCGACTCCAGAACCTTCCCGCTCCGGAAAACCACGGCTGATCTGGCCCTTTAATGTGAAGCAATGCACGTAGCGTGGGAGAACCACACTAGTGTAATTTATCCACGGCTGTGGGTAACCCTGTGGATAACTGCGTGTGGTGTGGAAAACACTCCTTGTACTCGCCCGTCATGATGCTGTCAAGTCGGCCAAAGTGAGTGCAAATTATTTTTTAAGTCACAGGCTGTGATTCATAAAAGCCCTAGTCAAAGCCGAATCGGCGGATGATCACCTGGCTGAATCAACAGGTTCTTGAGAATTTTTACACAGGCTAATCCACTCTTTCCACAGGGTATCCACAGGAAAAGAATTTTGGGGGTTTGCTGAGGCTGTTTTCCCCGAGTAGTGTCGCTATATCGCCTCTCGGCCGGTGGGTATTGGCAGGTTATGCACAGGGTGCACATACTGCGCGCATCCACTGCGACCGGGGGGTCTTCGTGAGACAGTCCGGGGTCCGGTAAAGGGGAAGGGAATCAAGAGACGATCTAATGAATACGCCTTATGATTCCACCGGTTCCCCGGAGCTGTCTCGCGACACGCTCGTCCCACCCCAGGATCTCAGCGCCGAACGATCTGTCCTCGGAGCGATGTTGCTATCGCACGATGCGGTGGCCACCGTGGTGGAGGTTCTGCGTGGGCCAGATTTTTACTCACCAGCTCACGAGCTGATCTACGACTCCATCATTACACTCTACGGTCGTGGCGAACCCGCAGATGCGGTCACCGTCTCCGACATGCTTAACAAGCGTAAGGAGCTACCTCGTGTCGGGGGAGCCTCGTACATACACGAATTGGTCCAGTCCGTTCCGGCTGTCACCAGCGCCGAGTTCTACGCCGACATCGTCCAGGAGAAAGCGATTCTGCGTCGACTCGTGGACGTGGGCAACAGGATTAGCCGGATGGGCTACGCCCAAGACGGCGACGTGGACGACATTGTCAACGCTGCCCAGGGTGAGATGTACCGGGTGGCAGAGAACCAGCAATCCGAGGACTACGTCCGTCTTTCGGGCATCCTGGAGAACACCGTCGACGAGATCGAAGCCGCCGGTGATCACGCCGGTGGACTCTCGGGTGTTCCCACCGGTTTCTACGAGCTTGATGAGCTGACCCAGGGACTGCACCCCGGACAAATGGTCGTGGTGGCGGCCCGTCCTGCGGTGGGTAAATCGACGTTGGCTCTCGACCTGGCTCGTGCGGCGGCGATCGGCAACAACATGCCCACGGTGTTCTTCTCGCTAGAAATGGGCCGCAATGAGATTGCGATGCGTCTGCTGTCGGCCGAAGCAACCATCGCGCTGTCTGATCTGCGTAAAGGTGCACTGGAATCCGAACACTGGACGAAAATCGCCGCCACCGTGGGACGGTTGAACGAAGCACCGTTCTTCATTGACGACTCACCCAATATGACGATGATGGAGATCCGGGCCAAATGCCGGCGCCTGAAGCAAAAGCACGACCTGAAACTAGTTGTGCTGGACTACTTGCAACTGATGAGCTCCGGCAAGCGGGTGGAATCACGTCAGCAAGAAGTCGCCGAGTTCTCTCGTGCCCTGAAGCTCTTAGCCAAGGAACTCGAGGTCCCGGTCATCGCGCTCTCGCAGCTCAATCGCGGCTCAGAACAGCGCACCGATAAGCGTCCGCAGATTTCTGATCTGCGTGAATCCGGTTCGATTGAACAGGATGCCGACATGGTCATTCTGCTGCACCGTGAAGACGTCTATGATAAGGAATCACCACGTGCTGGTGAGGCTGACCTGATCGTTGCCAAGCACCGTAATGGGCCGACCCGAACTATCGTCGTCGGCTTTCAGGGCCACTACTCCCGGTTCAACAACATGGCCCCTGAGGACGGCGGATTCTAGAGCCACTGATCTGCGCCTCAGTGCGGTGTCGGGCAGCACTTACTGGAAACACGCAAAAAGACGTGTCCGGTCGAGGTTTCTGATGACTCTGATGTGTCGATGAAAATGTGCTCGTCATCTCGCTTTTCCGTTCACACCTCCACTATTGTAGTAGTGATATAGATCACACTTCTCTGGAAGGTCTGAACATGCTGATCCCCTCCCGTCCCGACCGTCAGCCGTTCTTCTCACGTCGCATGCACTGGATGAATATGCTCGATCTCCACGCCACTGATAGACCAGACGAGATTGGGTTGACCACCCAGACTGAGAACATTTCCTGGTGGGAGCTACAGCAGCGCGTGCAAGCCTTGGCCGCAGACCTTCAGCAACATCGGGGTGTACAACCCGGCGACCGTGTGCTGATCCTGTCGCTAAACAGCGCAGAATATATCATCGCCATGCTTGCCATTAATACCGTTGGTGCGATCAGCGTTCCGATCAATATTCGATCTGTGCCGCGCGAGCTCGACTATTTTGTGTCAGATTCTGGTGCGAAAGTGATCTACGTCGACGCCATGGGCGCTCAGGCACTGGCTGGGTCCCAGAGCAAAGACCATATCCAGACCATTTCTCTGGTGGAGAATGTGCCCGAGATTGTGGCAGCCGGGGGAACCGCCGAGCTTTTGGACATCGATGAGAACTCGATTGCCATGATTGTCTATACCTCGGGGACCACCTCGGATCCGAAAGGGGTCATGCTCAGCTATTTGAATCTTTTGAGTCAGACCATTCCGGTGTATCGCAACGCGCCGGCCCCGGGAGATCTTCCTGAAACCAACCTCGTTGTGGTTCCGTTGTTCCATATCGCCGGCATCGGTGTCCTGACTCCGGCATTTTTTGCCGGTACTCGTTTGGTGGTCGCTCCACCCCAGGTGCTCACAGATCTCGCAGCGCTGGTTGATCTCATCGAGAAAGAGCAGATCACCAATATGTTCTTGGTGCCGACAATCTGGCAAGCACTGTGTTCTCTACCCGGCATCACCGAGCGAGACCTCCCGTTACAGTCAATCTCGTGGGGAGGATCACCAGCCTCGAAAGAAACCCTGCAACTGATTGTGGACACTTTTCCAAAGGCAACGCTTTCCACGGCGTTCGGTCAGACCGAAATGTCACCCATTACCGCATTGTTACAAGGCCCCGCATCACTGCGCAAGATGGGCTCCATCGGTGAACCAATCGGGCCGATCGCAGCTCGTATTGTCGACGCGGAAGGAAACGATGTCGCCCCCGGAGAAATGGGAGAAATTGTCTATCGTGGCCCGGGACTGATGGCCGGCTATTGGAATAAGCCCGAGGCGACCCAACAGGCTACCCGGGATGGCTGGTTTCACTCCGGGGATATGGTCCGACAAGATGAGGAAGGATTTATGTACGTCGTCGATCGGTCCAAGGACCTGATCATCTCCGGTGGTGAGAACATCTCCTCAATCGAAGTTGAGCATGCCGTCAGTACCCACCCGAAGGTGGCTGATGCTTCCGTGATTGGTGTCCCCGACGAGAAATGGGTGGAGACGCCACTGGCGATTGTGGTCCCCGATGATCCCGCGGATCCACCCACCTTAGCGGAGATTCACGATTTCCTCTCTGACAAGCTTGCCTCCTTCAAGAAGCCCACGCGCCTTGAAATCGTCGAGGAGTTACCCCGTAATGCTTCGGGCAAACTGCTCAAACACAAACTCCGAGAACAATACGCCCTGTAAAAACCAGACCCGTGGATCATCAGACAGCCGGCCACTTTGGCTCGTGGCATCTGTTCAACGGCCACGATTCCAGGTATAGATCTCACCGGTCCATGGCTGGTCGGCCTGATGTTGCGGTGCATAAAAGAGGCGGAACTGATCGGTGGCTGCTAGCTCCCGGGTAATGGTGGCTTTCCACTCCTGGTGGGTCAGCCAGACCCGCTCCATGCGTTGGCGATATTCCTTGTTGGTTTGGCGGGCAAATCGCGGTCCATCGGTCACCGCATGGGGATCGTCCCGGTAGCGCATCGCGCCGATACGGATGATTGACACCGGCAGGCCGTGAATTTCGCTTGTGGAACGCAATAACGCTTCGGCGAAGGCCTTCGCTGCCCCGTAAAGACCATCCGGTCGTGGCAAGCTCGTCGGATGCGGCGTGTCGAGAACTCCTGTTTCGTAGAACTCAACTTCGTTCATCCCCGTCACATGGTTGCTGGAAGCATAGATGAGACGCTTCACCCCTTTTCGACGCAGACTTCGGCCACATTCTTTACGCCGTGGATCTCGGCCTCGAGGAGTCCGTGCCACCCCATCTTGGCGCCCGTGGGAAGGTACAAAACATAATCAGCATCGCCTAGCCCGTGATGTACCACTACTTTATCGGCCACCGTACCCGTGGACCAGGCGTGGTATCCCACGATGTTGTGATGATCCAACACATCGAGGCCTATCAGAACCAGATCCTCGTCTGTGAAACACTGACCGGTGACCCGCCCGATCTCACCGGCAGCACCAACCACGGCCATGCGTGGTCTGCTGTGCGCAGCAGAAGTCGGGCACCAAGCGTTCAGTGTGGCCGTGGTGCTGTGCGGTAGTTCCACTTCCGGCACGAATGATTCTCCCTAAACCCAGTGGCCACCGTGGTTCGTCGCTGAGGGGGAATCAGCGCCTGCGGAACGTATCGGCTTGCTGTGCAGAATATGACGCAGATTCAGCATCCGCTGTTCCAAAGTCGAGGAGATCTCGGCGACTTCCTTCAGCTCGTCGATAGCCCACTGTGGCACATCGCCGTCGTATTTATAGTGCAACTTGTGCTCCAGCGAGGCCCAAAAGTCCATCGCCGACGTACGGAACTGGATCTCGACGGTGACATCCTGACGGCCTGAGGACAGGAACACGGGCACCCGGATAATGGCGTGCAACGACTTATACCCGTTGGGCTTGGGGTTTTTGATGTAGTCCTTGACTTTCAGCACCGTGACATCATCTTGAGCTACCAGCATGTCAAAGATTTCATAGACGTCAGTGACGAAGCCACAGGTCACCCGCGCCCCGGCAATATCGGTGATGGTGCGTCGAATCTCGTCGGGGTCGAAAGCAATACCCTTACGTGAAGCCTTCGCCAACAAGGAGTCCATCGATTTCACGCGGGTGGAGATGTGCTCGATGGGGCTGTAGTCGTGGAGCTGGGTGAACTCATCGCGTAACACCGACAGCTTGGTTTCGACCTCCCGGAGCACGAAGGTGTATTCGGCCATCATCGAGTCCAAGTCTCTCCGCAACCGCTGAAGTTGTGCGGCCGAGAAAGACATGGTGCCCTCAGCGGTGTGGATATACACCTCATCGTGGGGTGTGACGCGTCGCAAGCTAGGAACCTGTCCCGCATAGCGTGCCACGGACCGCTGATCGGGAACAGACGGGGAAGTACTCATGAGACTCAGTCTAGAAATACAGCCTGCACGGAGTCTGAAAGGACCATACTAGAACCATGACTGACAAGGTGACACCGAGCCGATCTGAACAGCCCCATTTCACGCCTTCGCGTCGTTCTCAGGTGCCCCCGTTTCGGGTGATGACCATCTTGCAACGCGTCGCGGAGCTAACTGCCACCGGACAACCGGTGATTAGTCTGTGCGCCGGGGAGCCCTCTGGCGGAGCACCCACGGCGGTTACCGAAGCCGCCCGGAATATCCATGATGCGGCCGTGCCGCTGAACTACACCCCGTCGCTGGGTATCCAACCGTTGCGGGAAGCGATCGCAGAGCACTACCGTCGCTGGTACGACCTTGAGGTTCCCGTGTCACAGGTTGCTGTCACCACCGGGTCATCGGGTGGCTTCATGGTCGGTTTCTTGGCCGCCTTTGACGTGGGAGATCGCGTGGCCTTGGCCCGTCCCGGCTACGCCGCTTACCGCAATGTGCTCCAAGCCTTAGGTTGTGAGGTCGTTGAAATCCCGGCCGGTGCGGAACAAGGGTTTCTGCCCAGCATTCGGGACCTGGAGCAGGCCAATGTTACCGGACTGGTCTTGGCCTCACCCAATAACCCCACCGGCACCATGGTTGAGCCCGCCAGCATGCAGCAACTGACCAGCTGGTGCGACGCCCACGGGGTGCGACTGTTCTCCGATGAGATCTACCACGGCATCACCTATTCCACCCGCGGGGTGAGTAGCTGGGAGTACTCCCGCACTGGCGTGGTGGTCAGCTCCTTCTCTAAATATTGGGGAATGCCCGGCTGGCGACTGGGTTGGTTACTGTTGCCCGAAGATCTGGTAGCACCGGTGTCGGCACTGTCGGGCTCGGTCTCTCTGTGCCCACCGGCCGCCGGACAGTACGCCGCGGTAGAAGCGTTCAGCGACACCGCGTACGCCGAATGCGATGCCCGTGTCAGCCAGTTCGCGGCCACGCGCTCGCTGATTCTCTCTCGGACTTCCGAACTGGGCTTTGATGACGCCGCGCCTGCCGATGGGGCGTTTTATTACTATGCCCGGCCCCCGAAGGCGGTGATGCAACGCTTCGGAACGGCCACCGCTTACGCCCAAGCACTGCTGGAATCCCACTACGTGGCCCTGACGCCGGGACTGGACTTTGATCCGGTGGACGGCGATGAGTTTATCCGCATCTCGTTCGCCGCCGGCACGGCCGCGGTGAGTGAAGCCCTGGAACGGATCCAGCACTTCCACGCGCAGAACAGCTAGTCGGGCGCGTCGGATCTAGTTCTGCCGCAACGGCCGGGTCGCGACGGTCAACCGGTGTAGTTCCTCGAGCAGCTTGCCCAGCGACTTCTCATGGCGGTCGTTGACCTGCAGCGTATCGGAGTCAAAGTCGTAGCGGTTATATAGCAGGATCTGTTGCCCGATGGTGTACATCCCGTAGGGGGCCATGCTGACCCGCCATTGATCCACCGCACGGGCGCCACCCACGCCCCCGTAGGAGATGAAGCCGACCGGTTTGTGCTTCCACTGCACATCCAGCAGATCGTAGGCGTTTTTGAAATATCCCGGCGCCGCTCGGTTGTATTCCGGGGTGATGAACAAAAACCCCTCGCATACATCGACCGCATCGCGCCAGCGCACCAGATCGGCTGGTGCGTGCTGATCGGAGTGCTGATTGAAGTGTTCCAGCGGGGGTAACTCGAAGTCCTTGAGGTCCAGCACCGTAAACTCGGCCGGATAATCGTGGGCCTCGAGATGGTTCCGCACCCAGTCGGCGACAGAATCGGCCTTGCGTGGGGTGCGGATCGAGCCGATGACCACTCCCAGCCGAGGGAGCTGATCTGCTGTGGTGTCGTTGTGCTCAGTCATATATCGAGCCTAGGGTCCTTGCCGTATTCAGCCCAGTCAACGGCCGAACACGTGACGTTTTGTGTCACACGACATAGGCTGGAGCACAATAGCACGGGTACTGGTCACACCGACCGGGCCCGAGACCGTATCAGCAATTGGACGAAAGGACTCTGATGAGCTCCGAGACGATTAACGCATTGAACGAGACCGGTAATGATCCCTTCGCCCGCCTAGACGATGCCGTGGAATTCACCGTGACCTCCACCAGCGTCACCGACGGTGAGCAATTCCCGCTCAAGCACTACTCGGGTGCCATGGGAGTTGACGGGGGAGAAGACATCTCCCCCCAGTTGTCCTGGTCGAACGCACCCGAGGGCACCAAATCATACGCCGTAACCGTCTATGATCCGGACGCTCCCACCGGCTCCGGATTCTGGCATTGGTCGGTCGGCAACATCCCCGCCTCGGTCACCGAGTTGCCCGAAGGTGCCGGCGCCGGCGATGGCTCCGGACTGCCCGAGGGCGCCTTCCAGCTCAACCACGACGGCGGTGGCCCCGGCTTCATCGGTGCCGCCCCACCGGCAGGCCACGGCCCACACCGCTACTTCATCACCGTCCACGCCCTGGATGTGGAATCCCTGGACATTCCCGCGGATTCATCCAACGCCTTCTTCGGCTTCAACCGCTTCGGCCACGTGCTGGGTCGTGCCACGATCGTGGTCACTGCCGAAGTCGATGGCTAACCACACTGGCTCACCAGAGGGCCACGGTGCTGTAGCTCGTTGGGCATTGTGGCGTCGCATAGGGTACGGGGCCACCGGTCTGATCGGACTGGTGGCCCTGACCACGTCCATTGCCCTGGGCTTTCGTCGCGACGGCGACCCGCCCGCCGGCAGTACCCTGACCGGACGCCTGACAGCCGGCTGGGAGCATGCGCTCAACCAACCCGCCTATTTCACCTTCATCTCGGTGGTGATGACCACACTGGTTTCCTGGTGGCTGGTGATCCGACCCCACTCCCGCTCGCCTGTGCTACACGTGGTGCGCATTGCCGCGGTATGTTGCCTGAGCATCACCGGGCTGGTCTTCAATATTCTGCTCCGCGACGACTCAGTGCTGACCCCACTGCAACAGGTCAACGACTTCACCTCACACGTGGTGTTACCCATCCTGCTGGCTGTGGTCACTGTCCTGGTGGGCCCCTTCGGACAGGTGCGCTGGAGGAGAATTGCTATCTCGCTACTGATCCCCGCACTGTGGCTGGTGTTCACGCTGGTGCGTGGCCCGATCCTGGACTGGGTGCCCTATGACTTTTTGGACCACACCGCCCCCGGCGGATACACCACGGTGGCGACCTATTGTGCCGTGATTCTCACCGGCTACCTGGTGGTCGCCACCGTGTTATGGGGTTATGACCGACTCAGGTCCCGTCGGGACCCGGAGGCACTCACCGCGGTGCCTTAGTCGCGCTGAGCGGAGAACACCTCGTCGATCGGGGTATCGCCATCAAAGAAGTCGATCTTGTGTCCGATCGATTCGGGGTGGTCCAGTGCGGCCACAATGGCCGAAGCCACATGAGCCCGCGAGGTTTCCCGACGCTCGTTCTCATCACGGGGATGGTCTTCTGGAACCTCCATGATCTTGCCGGTGGGCTCCTCGAGGGTCAGCAGACCCGGTCCCAGGATGGTGTAGTCCAGTCCAGAGTTGCGCAGGTACTCATCGGCCTGCGACTTGGCTTCAGCGTAGGGGTAGAAGGAGTCGGTTTCCGCCACGCCGTGATCCCGACGGCACCCGGCATAGGAGATCAAAATGAACCGGGAGACTCGAGCCTGCTTGGCGGCATCAATCGAGCGTTTGGCTGCTTGCAGATCTACTGCGTAGGTGCGATCCGGATTGCCCCCGCCGGCACCGGCGGCGAAGATCACCGCATCCTGATCCGAAAAGGCCTCGGCCAAGTCATCCTGGCTGGCCTGCTCGAGATCCAACAGCTGGGCTGTGGCACCGGTGGCCTGAACATCGGGTATTTGCTCTTCCTGACGAATGACGGAGGTGACGGTATTGGTCTTTTCGGTGAGCAACTGGGCCGCGCGTAGCGCAACCTTGCCGTGTCCACCCAAAATAATGTAATGCGCCATGATTCCACCTTTCCGCTGTGTGCTACACCGGACGAGTCAGGCCCGGTGTCGCGTTGTTGTGGTGCTTTCACTACGCGTAACGGGTGCCCCGGTGATCTTATTCCGACCGATCCCAGGTAGCGTGTGAAGATATGAGCACCACCTCCGCAACGACCTCCTCACCCAACCGGTCAACCACGCCCACGGGCGTTGACTCCGTGGCCGTGGACGAACACGGCCACACCGTGGCCGGGATGTTTGACGCCATCGCCGACCGCTACGACGTGATGAACCTGGTGATGACCTGGGGCCAAGAACCACGACTGATCCGCCGCACCGTCACCGCAGCCCGGCTCCCACAGGCCCCGGCGGTGCTCGATCTGGCCGCCGGCACCGGGGATCTGGCCTTCGCGGTGCTGTCTCGGTACTACGGCGCTGAGATCACCGCCTGCGATATTGCTCCGGAGATGATGGCCGTCGGTGCCGCCCGCCCCGGCGGAGACCAGATCAGTTGGGTGCAGGCCGATGCGATGGACCTGCCCTTTGCGGACCACAGTTTCGATGCGGTCACGCACGGCTATCTATTACGCAACGTGACCGATATTTCTGCCACCCTGGCCGAACAATTCCGCGTGCTCAAACCCGGGGGGTGGATGGCAGCTCTGGAGATGTCACCGGCACCACGGAACGTGATCAAACCGTTCTCCACCGCCTACATCACCTGGGCGGTCCCGCGGATCGCCTCCTGGATCACCGACAACCCCGAGGCCTATGAATACTTGTCCCGAACCTCCCGAGGCTTCCATCCGCCCCAGGTGATCCAGCGTATGGCGCACGAGGCCGGTTTCCGCTCCACCGGCTACGAGCTACACATGTTCGGCACGATGGCGATCCACTGGGGGCAAAAACCCCTGGACTAACACCCCTGGACTAACACTGCCTCAGGACTAGGGCGTGTCTGACAAAGTTTACGGTTGGTTTCTGAAACTCTTGAGTCATGTCTCGATTCCAGCTGCTCACTGATGACCAATGGGCTCTCATCGCTGACTACCTGCCAGCACCAACAGGCAAGCGCGGACGCCCCTTTTCCGATTCCAGGCAGATGATCGAAGGCATCATCTACCGCTACCGCACCGGCATCGCCTGGCGCGGCCTGCCCGAGACCTTCGGCAAATGGCAGACCGTGTGGACCTGGCACCGTCGCTTAGCCTTTGACGGCACCTGGGATGCCATCCACCAGGCGCTGACAGACTTTGCGGTGAAGAATGACAAGGTCGACTTCACCGTCTCAGTCGACTCCACGATCGCTCGTGCTCACCAGCACGCAACGAACATCAGCCGCGTAAAAAAGGGACTCGTCGAATTACAAGGATCTGCTGACCGACTCGCCTGACCACGCCTTCGGCCGCTCTCGTGGTGGCTTGTCGACAAAGACTCATCAGCTCGTCGATGGCCACGGACTGCCGTTAGTCACGATCTGCACTGCCGGCCAGGACGGCGACAGCCCCATGCTCGCTCCTCTACTGGAGAACCTGAAAGTCGGTCGACGCACCCGCCCAGACGCGCTCCTGGGTGACAAAGCCTACTCATCGAAAGCGAATCGCTCATTGCTGCACTCACGAAAGATCGAGGCAGTCATCTCCGAGCCGACCGATCAGCAAGGCCATCGTCTCCGGCGAGGATCAAAGGGCGGCGGTCCACCGAAGTTCAACGCAATCAAGTACAAGCGCCGCAATGTCATCGAGCGTGGTTACGCCCGTATGAAACAGTGGCGAGGACTGGCCACACGATATGACAAACTCGCCATCATCTACCGGGCCGCTATCGTGCTCAACGGTGTCATCGCCTGGTTACAACATTTATCAGACACGCCCTAGGCCTGTGCATGCTGTTTCTGGCGGCGGTTGCGGATCGGCTGAACCACCAGGGTTTGGGCCACCAGGATGAGCATAAAGATCAGCCCGACCCAGCCACCAATGGTGTAAATGGAATTGACCAAGGTCCGGAAATCGAAGAACAACGCAAACGTCATCGCCAGCCCGGCGAACACCAGGGTGAGCACCACAGCCCGGGGCGTGCGGTCTTCGGCGAATTGGTTCACGGTGGACCACAACAGGGGAACCGCGGTGGTATAGACGCCGAACACAATCAGTATCGCGACGATGATCTGGGCCCACGGGGCGATCAATCCGGCGATTTCCAACATCGGAATATCTTTATCCCACACCTGCGGCAGATTCGCCAGCAGGCCGGCGCCGGCCACAGCTGCCCCCAGGGCGAAGAGCACTCCGCCACTGGCTCCCGAGGCCACCGCGACCTTGCGTTGGGGTGACTCTGTTCCCACCGCGGTGACAAAGTTGACCAACACCAGCATGTTGTACGAGGCAAACAGCAACCCGGCAACCAGCCAATTACTCCCGGCGCGCACGGCCCCATACTCATTGGCCTCGAAATCGACGTCGGCGAGAAAGCGGGCGCTATCGGCAATACCTGAGGGGTTATGGGCGATCCCATAAATCCCCAACAGGATCGCGATGACCGCAATCACCGGGCCAATGTTGCCGACAATATCGACGGTGCGTCGCAACCCCATCAGCACCGTGGCCACCAGCAACACGGTCATGATCACACCCATCACGTGCGGGGACCAGCCGAAGGATTCGACGAACAGTGAGTCGGCGCCGGCGATCATAATGATCGTCACCGCGAACATGAACAACAAGGCAAACCATTCAAAGGCCAAACCCAACCAGCGACCGGCAAAGAACTCGTAGGCCTGTCCCGGGCGCGCAAAACGCTGGTGATAGCCGGCCCGGGCCAGCTGAGCGGCCACAAACCCCAAGATGACACACACCACGGCGCCGGTGCCAATAATGCCCCATAACCCGTGAAAGGCGAAGAACTGCAGAATCTCCTGGCCGGTGGCGAACCCGGAACCGATGACCACTGCGGTGATCGCCCCGGTATTGCGAACCCACGCGCCCCAGGCGAAACCGCCACCAGAATCGGTCGGGGGTCCCGAGGTTGCCGCGGTGCCAGGGGTGTTGGTCTGTGGGGTCTGGGAGGATCGGCGCTGGGTCATGCCAGGCCAGTCTAGTACGTCGGGTCGGCGACCACGCGCATATGCAGTCCCATCTCATCGGCGTCGACATGGAGTTTTTCGGCAACCCGGTCGATAAAGGGTTGCATGAACACCTGGCCGAGTTGCCCGTAGAGGACACGCATGACCTGTTCACTGGTGTCACGAGTGGTGGAGGCGAACCCGCGCTCGCGTAATTCTTGGATCTGGGCGGTGGCAAGATCAGTGATGCGCTGGTACAGATCATCGGAGACCTCGCGGTCACCCAGAAGCATCACGTGACGCAGGTAATTCACCCCGTGCGGGTTCTCCTGACACCAATCGCGGAGTCGCTGATCCAAAGTGGGGGCCACCGCTTGCGGATCGTCCGGTTTGCGGTCTTCGGGAAGGTGCTCGTAGGCGATTGCATCCCGAATACCGAACACGATCTCATCTTCCACCGCTTCCTTCAGGAGCGCCTTGGTGCCGTAATGATGAGTAATCAACCCGACGGTTACCCCGGCCTGCGTCGAGATCGAGCGCATCGAGGTGGCAGCCGGGCCGTGTTGTGCGAACAATTCCAGAGCGGCCTGCAGGATGCGTTCTTTCGCCGTGGTTTCCGCTGAGTCGGTGAGCTGCATCCGGGTGTCGCCTCTTTCGGTAACGATGAAAATAATGCGTGCTAGATCACAGTAGAGTACTATGTGTGTGGCTAAATCCTAACGTGCCATGACGCGCGCCTTGAGGGCACGACGGGACTTTGTGTCCCGGTCAGCGCCAGGATGACACCCACCCGAAACTACAACGTACAAAAGTGCAGACGGAGTGCAGCGATGAAGCTAATGATCTTCGCCAAGTTCGTGCCCGACACCTATGGCAAGCGCGGGCTCGATCTCGAGACCGGCATGGTTGATCGTGTCTCAGAAGCCGTGATCGATGAGATCGATGAACGTGTCGCCGAGGCAGCCACCCAATTTAAGAGCGACATTGGTGCCGATGACACCGAAATCATCGCGGTGACCATGGG
Organism: Auritidibacter sp. NML100628; assembly: GCF_003185985.1. Taxonomy (NCBI): domain Bacteria; kingdom Bacillati; phylum Actinomycetota; class Actinomycetes; order Micrococcales; family Micrococcaceae; genus Auritidibacter; species Auritidibacter sp. NML100628. The sequence continues at coordinate 58,188 of NZ_QHLP01000005.1, read as the reverse complement.
CGCCGACGATGCCTCGCAGGCGCTGCGGAAGGTGCTGGCTATCGGTGCGGACCGGGCGGTGCACATCGTCGACGACGGATTGGCTGGGTCCGATTTGGTCCAAACCGCCCGCGTTTTGGCCGCCGTGGTGGAGCGTGAAGGTGCTGACCTGGTGCTCACCGGGGCTGAGTCGACCGACGGTCAGGGCGGTATGCTCGCAGCCGCGATCGCCCAGCTGACCGGCCGGCCCGTGGCGCCTAGTTTGGATGAAGCCACCGCGACCGCCACCGGGATTTCCGGTGTCCAACGCGATGGCACCACCGAAACCACGTTGAGCGTTCAGTACCCCGCTGTGGTCTCGCTGACCGAAAAGATTGCTGAGCCACGGTTGCCGAACTTCAAGGCCATCCGTGCAGCGAAAAAGAAGCCACAGGAGCAGCTGTCGCTGGCTGAGCTGGACCTGCAGGCCGGTCCCGAGGCCGCCTATGTGCGCTCGACGATGGTTAGCGCCGCCCAGCGTCCTGCGCGCACCGCCGGACCGAAGGTCCCCGCTGAGGATAATGCCGTCAAGCAACTTGTTGACTTCCTGGCCGAACGCCACGTGATCTAATCGGAGGCACCCCATGACGAACCCCAATAACCCCGTTGTCCTGGCCCTGATTGAGCTCACTGAGCAGGGCCAACCCGCTGAATCTGCCGCCGAGGTGCTCGGCGCAGCTGCTGCAGTCGGCGCTCCCGTGGCTGTGGTAGCCACTGATAGCGAGCCTGCCGCCGAGGTGGTCTCGAGTCTTGGCGAGCTGGGTGCCACCCAAGTGCTGGCCTCCACCGGTGCCGGTTCCGGCTATGGTGAAGCCGAACTGACCGCCCTGGAGCGGGCCATCGACCAGTCTGGTGCCACCACCGTGGTACTGTCTCACACCATCACGGGTCGCAACACTGCGGGGCGACTGGCGATCTCGCGTCACGGTGCCCTGGCCTACGGCACGACCGGTCTGTACTGGGATGCTGAGGGTGAAGAAAACGTGGCCACCCACGCGGTGTTCGGTGGTGACTACAACGCCGAATCCACCGTGGAAGGTGGATTGATGATCGTGACGATTCGCCCTGGGTCGGTTTCCCACCGTCCTGACTCGGTGTCGAGTCCCGAACTGGTCACCTTATCTTCCGGTGAGACCACCTCGAAGTTCGCCAGCGTTGATGCCGTCCAGGTCGCCGAGCAGACCTCGACTCGCCCGGCGTTGACCAGTGCCGACATTGTGGTCTCCGGTGGTCGCGGCGTGGGATCGGCGGAAAACTTTGACCTGGTTAACCAGCTGGCCGATGCTCTCGGGGCTGGCGTGGGTGCCTCGCGTGCCGCGGTGGACTCTGGCTACGTGCCGCACTCCTACCAGGTGGGTCAGACCGGTGTCTCGGTCTCACCGACACTCTATGTGGCTCTGGGTATTTCCGGTGCAATCCAGCACCTGGCCGGTATGCAGACTGCCAAGACCATCGTGGCAATTAACAAGGACGAAGAGGCCCCCATTTTTGAAGTCGCCGATTTCGGCGTTGTGGGAGATCTCTTTGATGTGGTTCCCCAGCTGATCGAAGAACTGGGCAAACGCTAACCACTCATGCACCACCAGGAGGGGCACCAACGATGACGGAGCAGGACAATCTGCCTGGCGAGCCTTCGCGGCGTCGCATGGCCGGATGGACACCACTAACCGTGGAAAACCCCCACGCCGTGCCGGCCACACGTGCACCGATGAACGCACCGGTTGACCAGCAGACCCCACCGGAGCCTGCTACAGCACAACCGACGGCTGCACAGCCTGCACCCCAGCCACCAGCCGATACCCCCGCGCCGGCCGGCGGGGCCGGAACGGTCGAAGAAGTGACCGAGCCGGCCCCCCTGCCAGCGGGGCGACGTCGCATGACGGGCTGGACCCCGTTGAACTACCGGTTCGTTCCGGAGCACACCGGACAGGCGGTTACCAGTGCGGCACCCTCCACATCCCCTGCGTCTGCACCCGAGGCCGACGCAACCACGGCAGATGGTACCGCCACTGGGGTTACCACCACCGCCCAGGTGGTCGAGGTCGCTGCCGAAGAGCAGTCGATCCCTGCCGGTCGTCGTCGGATGGCTGGCTGGTCACCGCTGAAGTATCAGCGCGTGGCCAGTACCCCGCAGCCGGGTGAGACCACTGAGGAATCCGGTGCATCACAGCAACCTGCGGTAGCTCCTGCCACCGTAGCAACACACGACACCGGGACCGCTACCACCGCGGGCCCGACGACCAGCGCAACAGCAGGTCAGGGGCATGTGGAAGAAGTCTCTACCCCCGAAACCGCTCCGGAGGGTCGTCGCCGGATGGCCGGTTGGACCCCGCTGAAATACCGCTACGTTCCGGCACAGCCGGCCGAAGCGACCGCTGCGGAACCCGAGCAGACCGAGTCACCCGCTACCACCGAGCAATCCCCACCATCGCCGCAGGCATCAGCGCAGACCGAGCAGTCACCGGCCTCCTCGCCGACGGCGACGACCACACCCTCGGATACTCACCTCGCGGCCAATCAGGCGGCAGCCCAGCCCACCGCCGCTGCCGCCCAGCAACCGTCTGTCTCGCCGAGGCCGAAAGAGAAGAAACCGCTCTCGCCGTGGACCAAGCGCCTGCTCGGATTGGCCGGTGTCCTGGTTCTGGCCGTTGTGGTGGTCCTTTTCGCCCGCTGGCTTCGCAGCCTGGACCCGGTGGCCGAGTTTATCGCCACCTACGACGGACACTCCACTCAACCGGCGGATACCCCCGAAGGGTTCCCGTGGTGGATGAACTGGGCACACTTCTTCAACTTCTTCCTGATGGTGCTGATCGTGCGCACCGGTCTGTTGATCCGCACCGAACAGCGTCCCGAAGCCTACTGGCGAGCCAAGAAGAAGAGCCTGTTCTCACCGTTCAAGGACGAAGGACCCAAGGTCACCATCCACCAGTTCACTCACCAAGCCCTGGACCTGCTCTGGGTGCTCAACGGCGTAATTTTTGTGATCCTGCTCTTCGCCACCGGCCACTGGGCCCGCATTGTGCCCACCGACTGGGACATCTTCCCGAATATGGTCTCCGCCGGGATCCAATACGCCTCCCTGGACTGGCCGGCAGAAGATGCGTGGGCGCACTACAACGCACTGCAGGTCGTGGCCTACTTCATTGTGGTCTTCATTGCCTCCCCGATCGCGATCATCACCGGTCTGCGGATGTCGACCTGGTGGCCGAAGAATAACGCCACTCTGAACAAGATCTATCCCGCTCCCCTGGCCCGCAAGCTGCACTTCCCGACCATGATCTTCTTCGTGGCATTTGTGATCGTCCACGTCTTCTTGGTGTTTATGACCGGCGCGCTGACCAACCTGAACTATATGTTCACCGGTCGCGACACCAACGACGTCTGGGGCTTGCTGGTTTTCCTCCTCGCCCTGGCGGTCACGGTCGGTGCCACCTGGCTGATCAAGCCGATGATCATCTCCCCGGTGGCCCAAACCACCGGTACCGTTTCGTCGCGCTAAGAAAACCCCACACGGTGCCTGTGACACGTCTCTCATTTGGTACTGTATGACTGTATAGTCACACCACAAGTTAAGGAGAAGACTATGGAGTTTTCACAGCGTAGTTTTATCGTCACCGGCGGTGGTTCTGGGCTCGGTGCAGCCACCGCAGGGGCCCTCGCCTCCCGGGGCGCCCAGGTCATCCTGGCCGATTTGAAGGGTGAAGATGCTGAAAACCGCACCTTCGTGAAAACTGATGTCACCGACGAAGATCAGGTTCAAAGAGCCATCGAGGTCGCCCAGTCCACAGCACGGCTCTCCGGCCTGGTCAACTGCGCCGGGATCGCCATTGCCCAAAAAGCGGTGTCCAAAGGTCAGGCCACCCCGCTGGCCGACTTCGCCAAAGTCGTCAACATCAACCTGATCGGTACCTACAACACCACCCGGCTGTTCGCCGAGGCCATCCACACCCAGGAACCGGATGAGCGCGGTGAGCGCGGGTTGGTTGTCAACACTGCCTCCGTGGCAGCCTTCGACGGCCAGATCGGACAGCCGGCCTACTCGGCCTCCAAGGGTGGTGTCGCCTCCATGACGCTGCCACTGGCCCGCGAACTCGCCCGCCACGCCATCCGCGTGGTGACCATCGCTCCCGGGATCTTCAAGACCCCGATGATGGCCTCGCTACCCCAGGAAGCCCAGGACTCCTTGGCCAAAGCGATCCCGTTCCCGCAGCGTCTCGGTGAGCCCTCCGAGTACGCCCAATTGGTGCTGCACCTCTGGGAGAACCAGATCCTCAATGGTGAGGTCATCCGGCTGGATGGCGCCATTCGGATGCAGCCCTAACGACCCCACTTTGTCAGATCACCAGATAGCCACCCGGCATCGACCAAGCTGAGGAGAAAAGCATGTTATTAGATGACTACCGCCCCCGCTGGGCCACTGAAGAACACGACGATTTGCGCGATATGGCCCGCGAATTCTGCGAAAAAGAACTCGCCCCCAACGCGGAACGTTTCGCCGAACAGCACGAAGTCGACCGCGACCTGTGGAATAAAGCCGGCGACGCCGGCCTGCTGTGCCTGTCCATCCCCGAAGAGTATGGTGGCGGTGGCGGAGACTTCTCCCACGAAGCCGTGCTGATCGAAGAACAGGCCCGCGTTGCTGACAATGCCTGGGGCAACGTGATCCATTCGGTGATCTGCGCCCACTACATCCTGGAATACGGTACCGAAGAGCAGAAGCAGCACTGGTTGCCGAAACTGGCCACCGGTGAATTCGTCGCCGCGATCGGCATGACCGAACCCACCACCGGATCCGACCTGCAGGCCATCCGCACCAAGGGTGTTCGCGACGGTGACGACTACGTGATCGATGGGTCTAAGACCTTCATCACCAACGGTTCCCAGGCCAACCTGATCATCATCGTCACCCGCACCAACGAGCAACCCGGTCACAAGGGTATCTCGCTGGTCGTGGCTGAAACTGACGGACTTGAAGGCTTCTCGCGCGGTCGCGTGTTGCAGAAGATCGGGACCCACGGACAGGACACCCGTGAATTGTTCTTCTCCCAGATGCGGGTTCCCGCCGCCAACATCCTCGGCGGTGAAGCCGGCGAAGGTAAGGGTTTCTACCAGCTGATGCAGCAGCTACCCCAGGAGCGTCTGGCCGTGGCCGTCACCGGCGCTGCTGCGTGTGAGGCCGCCGTGCGCACCACCATCGACTACACCAAAAACCGTCAGGTCTTCGGCAAGACCGTGATGGACATGCAGAACACCAAATTCGTCCTGGCCGAATGCGCCGGCGACACGCTGGCCGCCAAGTCCATGGTCGACTGGGCCATTGAAGAACACGTCGCCGGAAAACTCACCACCGAAGGGGCATCTGCGGCCAAGTTCTGGGCCACCGACATGCAGTGCAAGGTGGTTGACCGGTGCTTGCAACTGCACGGCGGTTACGGCTTCATGATGGAATACCCCATCGCCCGCATGTACGTTGATGCCCGAGTGCAGCCGATCTACGCCGGCACCAACGAGATCATGAAGGACTTGATCTCCCGCGGCTTCTAGCCTCCCAGGGCGGATTAGCCGAAGTTCGGCTCCCGCTTTTCCATCATGGCCTGCGCTCCCTCGATGAAGTCGGGGGAGCGCATGGCTGTTGCCTGCACGGCAATTTCATCGTCCAGGTGAGCGTCCAACCCCACCCCGGTATCTACCGACGACACCAACAACCGCTTGGTCTGCTCCAAGGAATACCGCGATTTCTTCACCAGGATTTGAGCCAGCTGTTGTGCCCGGAACTGGGGGTCATCCACCAGTTCGGTGACCAGACCCCACTGGGCAGCATCGGCGCCGGTAAACCACTCGCCACTCAATAAGATCTGTGCTGCCCGGGTGGGTCCCACCAGTCGTGGCAAGAACCACGACAGCCCCAGATCTCCCCCGGAGAGACCCAGGTCCCCAAATGGTGCCCGGAACCTGGTCTGTGCGGTGGTGATTCGGAAATCACAGGCTCCAATCAGCGAGATTGCCCCACCGATCACCAGTCCGTTCACCGCGGCAATCACCGGCTGACGGGCGGCCCGGATCTCCACCGGAGTTTGATAAATCGCCCGCACCTGATCATCGTTGATCTGTGGTTCACCGTCATCAGAAAACGGCAGGGCCTTCAGGCTCAACCCGGAAGAAAAGGCATCGCCGGCTCCCTGAATGATGATCACCCGTACCTGTTCGTTGGTGCGTAGCTCGCGCACCGCCGCGGCGAAATCTGCAAAATCCTGCGGGCTAAGTGCATTCAACCGTTCCGGAGCATTCAGGGTAACGGTGCCGATGTTGCTGTCAATACTGGTCTCAATCATGTGCTTTATCCTAGTGATCCTGCTAACAACCGACCATGGTGGTCATAGATACCTGACGTCATGAATGAGCGTCATCCGTAATTCGGCTCACATGACATACTAAACTGAGTGAGTCAGATCACCCCGAAATATGAGACTTAACACAACATAAGGAGTACCAATGACTGAACCAGTGGTCACCGGTTACCCCGCCACCATGATGAACGACTACCAGCTCAGCCTCACCACACTGCTGCGCCACGCTTGTCGCAGCTATGGTGATACCCCGGTGGTCTACCGCACGGCCGATGGTGGCTGGGATCGCACCACCTACGCGGCGGAATACACCCGCATCGTGAAGATTTCCTACGCTCTGCGCAAGCTAGGTGTTCGCGTGGGAGACCGGGTCGGCGTGATCGACTGGAACAACCTGCGACACTTCGAAATGTACTGGGCCCTACCGGCCCTGGGCGCCGTCCACGTTCAGATCAACCTGCGTCTTCCCGCCGAAGACATGCTCTACGTGCTGGACAACGCCGGGATGAAAGTTGTGTGTGTCGACGAAACCCTACTCCCGGTCGCCGAGGCGATTGCCCCGCAGGCCACCGGCGTGCAGACCTGGGTGATCATGACCGACAAACCCGCCGACCAGGTCCAGACCAGCCTGGAGAACGCTGTGTTCTACGAGGACATTCTGGCTGAAGCCCCCGTGGAAGAACACTGGCCGAACATGGACGAGAACTCGGCCTGTACCGCCTGCTACACCACCGGCACCACCGGTCGCCCCAAAGGCATCTTCTACTCCCACCGTTCCCAGGTGTTGCACACCTACGGTGTGGCCCAGGTGCTAGGAATCACCTCCGATGACTGCGTGATGCCCATTACCCCGATGTTCCACGTCTCCAGCTGGGGCTTTGTCTATATGGCGGTGCTGTCTGGAGCGAAACTCGTACTCCCGGGCCGGTATGCCATGGAAGAAACCCCGGAACTGGTGCGGGTGATCGTCGAGGAAAACGTCTCGGTCACCAACGGCGCCCCGGCTATCTTCTCCCCGATGCTGGAGGAGATCAAGAAAATGGATCCCGCCCCGGATTTGTCCCGGTTGCGCATGATTTCTGGCTCTTCCGAGCCGCCGCTGTCCATGATGCACGGATTTATCGAGCTGACCGGTGCCGAAGTCATCCACGGCTACGGTGCCTCCGAAACCTCCCCGGTGGTCGCCGTCAACCGTCTGAAAGGTACCCTGAAGGAAAAGCTGAGCGACGACGACAAGTTGCAACTGATGCGCAAACAAGGCCTGTTGCTTTCCGGCATCGACTTTGCCCTCTTTGACGGGGTCGGCTTCGAGGTCCCCTGGGACGGTACCTCGGCCGGCGAGATCTGCATGAAGGGCCCCTGGATCACCGGGACCTACCACAAGATGGCCGAAGAAGATTTGGCCGACCGTTTCGTCAACGGCTACTGGCGCTCCGGCGACGTGGGCACCATCGACGAGAACGGCTACCTGAAAATCACCGACCGCATTAAAGACGTGATCAAATCCGGTGGCGAGTGGATCTCCTCGATCGATATGGAAAATGCGCTCACCGCTCACCCGAAGATCGCCCAAGCTGCCGTGGTCGGGTTGGAACACCCCAAATGGGAAGAGCGCCCCTTCGTGCTGGTGGTGGCTCGCGACGGTGAAGAGATCACCTTGGACGAAATTCACGAGCACCTGCTCCAGGACTTCGCCAAGTGGCAGTTGCCGGACTCCTTCCAGGTTGTTGATCACATCCCCGCCACCTCGGTCGGCAAGATCGACAAGAAGAAGATCCGCGCCGAGTACTCCGATACCTACCTGGCGTGACCTGGTCTCACCAGGGTTGATCTGCGCAAACCTAACCTCGCGGCTTGCCCGCTGTCGGTGGTGTGTGATCCCCCCAGCTGCTGAAGCACCTGCCGGAGCGTATGCGCTACCGACAGCGCGGTCGTGATGGAGGTCTGCGGATTTTCCGGGCTCGGAGCCGACTCGAACGTGAACTGAAACCGCCCGGCGGCACCGGTGGCAATGATTTCATGCCGGGCATCGGTCAAACGTGGATCGGCCACCAGATTCAGCTCCACCCGATCCAGCGATTGTTGCATCAACCGCACGTTATCCTCCGGCGACGTGCCCAACCCGCGGGTGGCCCATGCCAACGCCACGCCCACATTCGTATTCCCCGGAAACGACTCTATTGCGCCTCGGGGGGAACCCGAAAACACCGTCAACGGTTCGTCATCGTCCCCCAAATGTGCCAGCCGATCCTGTTGCTGGTCATCCATCCAGGGCTGAATCAAGCTTGCCGGCGGTTTTGATGTGGTAATTCCCACCCGGTCCAGCCCGTCGGCCTCGGCCAGTGACGACAGCATATCCAGCCCGCCGATCGCACCGTGGGTTACCCACAACCGTCCCGGACCCGATAACAGCTGGGTGGCAATCTCTTCATCGACCAACGCACCCACACTGGTCAGCACCGCATCTTTACCGGCCGCAATCACCCCCGGTCCGTAGGTAGTGGCCGGTTCAACTCCGGCGGCCTCCACAATGATCTCGGCACTGTCCACCGCTGTTTCTAGACCCGGAGTATCAATCTGGACCAATTGCACGCCATCGGGTGCCGGACTGTCTTCATAGCGCGACAGATCCCGCACCGCCGCGGTGAGTCGGATTCGGTCCTTATCCAGTTCCGGGCGCAACAACCGTGCTAAATGGCGACCCACCGCACCAAAACCCAGAAAGACCACGTGGGTTGACGTTTCTGCAGGCATTTTTTCAGTCTAATCTCGTAGACTGACTCAGGCCATGCCCGGCTGGCAGACAACTCCCGCAGAAACAGTCCAGCGACCGTAGAGAACAGGACACCGTCCCGATGTCATCAGCCCCCGATGAGGCCACCGACCAGCAGACCGCGCCCTCCGGACCCAGTTACCGCAAGACCTCCGTGCTCGGTAACGCCGTGCGCGGTGCGATGATGGGCACCGTCGAAACTGTCCCCGGGGTCTCCGCCGGTACCGTGGCCCTGGTGGTCGGCATCTACGACCAGATCATCGATTCCGCCTCGCATCTGATCACCGCCGTCCGCAAACTCATCACCGGCCCCGACCGAGCTGCTGCCTTCCGCTCCGAGATGGCAGCCGTGCATTGGAAAGTCGTCATTCCCGCCGTCATCGGCATGCTCGTGGCGGTATTGTTGATCGCCGGCCCCATGGTGAATCTGCTGGAAAACTACCCCGAACAAATGCGCGGACTGTTCTTCGGCATGGTGCTGGCCTCGATCGCCGTGCCCTTCCTGATGTTGCTCGATGGCTTCCGCTACCGTCGCCAACTGCTACGCTGGGCTGGCAAAGACCCCTCCCGCCAGCGCCTGCGCTACTACCACATCCTCGCCGCGATCCTCGGCCTGATCGCCGCCTTCTGGCTGGTGTCCCTGCCCCAAGCCGACCTGGAGCCCACCCCCTGGATCATCATTCTCGCCGCCGCCGTCGCGATTTCGGCCCTCGTCTTACCCGGACTGTCGGGCTCATTCATCCTGCTGACCTTCGGACTCTACGAGCCCACCCTGCGCGCCGTCGACGAACGCGACCTGGGCTATCTGGGAATCTTCCTGATCGGCCTGATCCTCGGCGGTATCGTGATCGTCAAAGCCCTGAAATGGTTGCTGGACCATCACCACGCACTCACCCTGGCGGTGTTGACCGGCGTGATGGCTGGCGCCCTGCGGAGCCTGTGGCCCTGGCAAGACGAAGCCGGATCACTACTCGGCCCCGATCCCAACACGCTGATGCCCGTCATCCTCTTGATGCTGGCCGGTGTTGCCATCGTGGTGGTCTTGATCATCGTCGACCGCCGAATGGCTCGTCGCGCCCAAGACAGCTAACGTCTGACCCATGCGCTCCGTCCGACCCCTGAACTGACGATCGCTACCTCCACAGCACGCCTCCACAGCCCCCTGGTTGTCCACAGTTGGATCGGGCCGACTGCCCCCGGATCCAGTGGCCCACTACGTTCGAGGGCATGACCATCCTGACTGATGCCGCCACCGCCGCCACGCAACTGGCTCAGGCCCGCGAGCAATTCATGGCCGAATTCGTCGCGATGTGCGCCGATACCCCACTACCTTCACAACCCGCCCCCGTTGCCACAGAAGCTGGCATGGTCGAGCTGCTCACCGAACTCGAACGTACCAAAAATGCGCTCACTGCTGCTGAAGTCCGGCTTACCTCCCGGCTTCATGACCAACGCCTCGCCCGCGAGAAAGCTGAAGGCGTCCCTGCCGATCGCCGTGGCGCCGGCCTCGCGGCCGAAATCGGCCTGGCCCGCCACCAGTCACCGACTCGAGGTCACCGTTTCCTGGATCTGGCGCGCACCCTGACGACCACCATGCCCCGGGCATTGGACGCCCTGACCGAGGGCCACATATCCGAAGACTCCTTGCAACGGATCAGTCGCGAACTCTCCGGCCTCACCCCCGAGCACCAGCGAACCATCGATGCCGAACTGGCCCAGCACTACCCAACTCTCTCGGCGCAACGCCTGGCCCGCCAAGCTCGCGGCCACGCGCAACGACTCGATACTGATCGACAGGCCACTCAAGCCCGCGACGCCCGGCCGAAACGCTCCGTCACTCTCAAAGATGCCGGCCCCGGCATGTCCTATGTGATTGGTTACCTCCCCACCGAAGAAGCCACTGCGATCAAGACCAGTCTCACCAAGGCCGCCCGTCGGATGATCGCCGACGCCGACAACCCCGATCCGCGCACGTTGAAACAGCTCGAAGCAGACTTGCTCGTCGAATACGCCACCGGCCAACGCACTGCGCCGGCAGTCTCAGCCCACGTCGGCGTGTTAATCACCGCCGATTCACTGTTTGGCCACGGCGATTCACCGGCCTGGATCTCCGGACAAGGCCCCCTGCCGGCCGACACTGCGCGCAAGTGGCTGAAAAATCCCGAGGCGAAGGCCTTCATCCGTCGTTTCTTTATCGACCCCGGCCACGGCGGCCTGATCGGCATGGAATCCACCGGCCGATCCTTCACACCCGGGCTCAAAACCCTGATTTCCTCGCGCGATGATGTTTGCCGCACCCCGTTCTGCGACAACCCGATCCAAGAATTTGATCACGCCACCCGGTATGCGGACGGCGGAGCGACCTCCTGGGAGAACGGGCAGGGGCTCTGTGCCAGCTGCAACCAGAACAAAGAAAAAATCGGCTGGAACTACACCGCCGACGCCGACGGGGTACAGGTTGAAACCCCCACTGGCCAGAGATACCACACTCCCACCACTCCCGTGATCCCTGGGCTCGTGGTCGGCAACGATCCTCCGGTACCCAATGCCCCGAATCTCAACGCGTCGGATCCCGACAAGGACACGCTGCCCTGGGACGCCGATGATGACCCGCCGGGTTTCGCCGACTCCGAAGGCCCACCCCCATTCTAGGGGTTTGCACGTTTTCATGTGTGCGTGTGCAAATTAATTGTGGATAGCTCTAGTAGCGATTTCTCATGACCAGTAGCGTGGAGTGATGTAGCTTACACAATCGTTTCGATGAAACTGGAGATGCGAACCGTGCCTAAACCATCACTTACACCGTCCACTGAACGTCGGCGACACCGTTTTGCCTCCGTGTTTTCGTGCAGTGGCTTGGTTTTGTTGGGGCTGGTCCTAGCTGGCTGTTCTTCCGACGATACTAACCACAATGCCTCAGCTCGGGATGCCACCGTACCGGACGAGGAGCATCAGACTGCAACTAGTCAAGATCCCTCTCCTACGGAATATATTCCCGCATCCGAGGACGGGCCGGCCCAAAATGTTCCGGTCCCGGAAAAACCTGAGGCTCTCAGTGAGCTGACTGAGGAGGGTATGAAGGCCGCCGCCCTGTATTGGTGGGACGCCTACAACTACATGTCGGAGTCGGGTGACACTGCACTCCTGGAGGAAATCTCCACTGAGTCTTGTGAGTACTGTCAAGGTCAGATGGATTCGTTGATACGCCATTATGAGGAAGGAGCTTGGTCGGACAACTCTGGTACGGAACCAGAGATCTACAACGTTCTGCATTTTGATCCGGATTCTGGTCAAGGCGAAGTTGACGTTTCTGTTACTCAGCAGGAGAACCATACTTACGATTCAAACGGCGAAATTATTCCAGGCCGTGGCGTTGAGGATTATCAACGAACTGGTCACAAAATGGATCTGGCTTTTGATGAGTCCGAGGAGATATGGCAGATAGTCCAGATTTGGTACTACTCAGGTGGTGTAGCGGAATAATCTCATGAAGCGTTGTTTTCTTATAGTCCCGATTGTGACGTGTGCGGTCCTTTTGTTCACGAAGACCATGGCGTTCGCAGATGAGTCCTCGAGCATCGAATGGGGGACGAGTGCTTTGGCCGGAGAAGGAACTATTGAGGTGTCCGCCGAGCTGAACCAGCAGGGCAGCTCTTCTTCGACGCGTGCTCTCCCCTTAACAACAGCTCCGTCACACGATGCACCCTCGAGAGAAGTCTCTTCCGGTTCTAGCGCTGGTGGGGGCTCGAGCAGTGGGCCGTCTTCGAACAGTGGGGGATCTTCTGCGCATTCGTCTGAATACGCCCTTCGCCTTATCTGTTTCACGCACAAGCGGCTCGAGATACGGATTCCAGAATTTACTACGCCGAAGTGGTGTGACTCGTTGCTGAACCCCAGTACGCCTGTCTCGCAGCCTGCTCCAGTTGGTGGAGCGGGAGGAAATCAGCAGGTGGTCGTTCCTGACGTGACGATGTCAGAGGTAGCAACTATGGAGGTCGAACCGGGTCAGATTTCTACTGATCGTGGTGGGTTCGGGTTGATCCGGGCGCATACCAATTTCTTTGTCGATTCCACCGAGACTCAAGTGTTTGAGGAACAGATGTTTGGCCGTTCGGTTCGCGTTGAAATGGAACCGTTCCGGTATGAATGGGATTACGGTGACGGGACCAGCCGGACGACTTCTGTGGGTGGTTACGCCACGGAGATGTTTAATGACGAAACCCCGACCTCTCACGTTTACGATGACACCGGCCAGTTCCAGGTCAATCTCACGACTCACTATCGGGGAACCTACCAGGTGGAGGGGATGGCCAGTCGCCCTATCCCCGGGACTTTGGCCCTGGACGCTGATCCGGTCACTGCCGACATCTGGCGTGCCGAGACCCGCAACGTGTCCGGCCCGTGCGATGAAGCTCAAACGAACTGGGGTTGTTGAGCCTGCTCAGGAAGCCTATTGGGCGCGGTTCTATACTGGGCGGGTGGACACGACTCAAGAACAACCCGTCATCACTGTCAGTGCTGTGGTCTTGCGCGATGATCAGGATCGCGTTTGCCATGTGCGCAAAGTGGGGACTCAGGCGTTTATGTACCCGGGCGGTAAGCCCGAACACGGAGAAAGCGCTACCGAGACGGCCGTGCGGGAAGCCCGCGAAGAGTTGGGTCTTCAATTACGGGTCGAGGACCTGCACGATTGGGGTACATTCACCAGTGTTGCAGCCAACGAACCGAATACGGTGTTACGTTCGCGAGTCTTTACCGTCGACTACCAGATCTGGCAGGGCCAGGACCTGCAACCTCACGCGGAAATCGAAGAGCTACGCTGGATCCCTATCGACGGTGACGATCTAGGGCTTCCTCAAGGAACCTTTCTCGCTGACCTCGCCACAGAGATTCGAACCCGAATGCAACAGTCCGCTATCGGCTACCTCACTGAGACTTCTCGAGCCCAGTTGGGGAGGGCCGAGCCTATTTATAGGCCGGAATCCCGGTGAGCTGGTGGCCAATAATCAGCGTGTGTACTTCGTCGGTTCCCTCGTAGGTGCGAACCGATTCGAGATTATTGGCATGACGAAGCGGTGAGTGGTCGCCGGTAATGCCGTTGCCACCCAGAATGGTGCGACACTCACGGGCGATGTTGATCGCGCTACGGCAATTATCCATCTTCGCCACCGAGATCTGATGGTTCTCTAGGGTGCCGGCGTCTTTGGCTCGACCCAGTTGCAGGGCCAGCAACTGCCCTTTGACCAGATCGACGGTGAGATCGGCCAGTTTCTTCTGGGTGAGCTGGAACGACGTCAGCGGGCGGCCAAACTGCAATCGTTCGGAGGCATAGTTTAATGCCACCTCCAGGGAGTCGCGAGCGGCCCCCATCGCGCCCCATGCAATGCCGTAGCGGGCTTCATTCAGGCAACTAAAGGGACCGCGCAAGCCGGGATTCTTGGGCAATATCGCATCGGCGGGCAGGGTGGCATTGTTCAGGTGGATCTCGCACTGCAACGAGGCGCGCATCGACAACTTTTGCTCGATCGGGATGGCCGTGAAGCCTTCGGTATCGGTGGGTACGATAAACCCGCGCACGACCTGGGCATCATCGGGCTTGTCGTAGTCCTCAGGAACCGCGCCGACCGTGCGTGCATCGGCCACTGAGGTTTTGGCCCAGACGATGCCCACCTGGGCGATGGAGGCCAAACCGATCCAGCGCTTGGCGCCGTTAAGCACCCACTGTCCGTCAACGAGTGTGGCCTGGGTGGTCATACTGGCTGGATCGGATCCGGCGGTGGGTTCGGTGAGACCGAAGAAACCTAGCGCTGCACCGCTTGCCATCTTGGGCAACCAATATTCTTTTTGTTCTTCGGAACCATTCTTAGAGATCGCCGACATCGCCAGGGATCCCTGAACCGAGACCACGGTGCGCAACCCCGAGTCGCCAGCTTCCATCTCCTGCATCGCCAGACCGTACTCCACCGCGGAACGTCCCGCGCAACCGTAGCCCTTCAAATGCATGCCGAATAGGCCCAGCTCCGCCATTTCGGGGATCAGTTCGATCGGCAAATGGGCTTGATCAAACCACATGGCGATCTGCGGACGCACCCGGCGATCCACAAACTCCGCGACTCGGTCACGGACCTCGAGTTCTTCAGTGCTCAGTAACGACTCGATGTTCATCAGGTCAGTGGGATGCTTGGGCATGAGCGCTCTTCCTCTTTTCACGACGGCCTCAGCTGGCAAGACAATGTATTCCACATCATAGTGACCCACACCCCACGGTGGGGGTTATGGCGAGGGGTTAATGCTTCTATACGCAGATGCGAGCCGATTATTGCGTGCCGGGAATTGCTCAACTGAGACTATGGGATGGCGCTGTTGGACAGCCGGGGTGATCAGCAGCGTAAGAGCCCAACGCATCTTCCACTGTGATCGTCGCCACCGGTAGGCTAAGCGGGAGATGTATCATCACCCATCGGCTCTTGCCGGCCAGCACCAGTTGGCACTGGTCAGCACCGATCAGAACTGATCAGAGTCGAGGAGAAACGACCGAAGCAGAACGAGGAGATAGTGCTCTGATGGTTGACGACCTGCTACAAAACATCCGTCGCATTGCCGTGATCGGGTCCGGGACCATGGGGTCGCAGATCTCGATGGCGTGCGCCCTGGCCGGATTCGAGACCACTGTGGTGGATATTGTGGATGAGGCCCTGGAGAAAGCTGAAGCGTCTTTGCGCTCGCGGATGGAACGCGACGTGTCCAAGGGCCGTCGCCAGCAGGCTGATGTTGATGCGGCGTTTGACCGGTTGAGCTTCTCGACGGATTCCGATCAGGTGGTCTCGGGCGCCGATGTGGTAATTGAAGCAGCCACCGAGAACCTGGAGATCAAGCGCAAACTGTTCGCCGGTTTTGATCAAGCGGCGCCGGAGCACACGATTCTGGCGACCAACTCCTCCACGATCGTCTCGTCTCAGGTTGCTGATGCCACCAACCGGGCCGATAAGGTGTGCAATTTCCACTTCTTCAACCCGGCGCTGGTGATGAAGGCCGTGGAAATTGTGCCCAACGACCAGACCTCCACCTACACCAT
Source organism: Auritidibacter sp. NML100628 (assembly GCF_003185985.1). Lineage (NCBI taxonomy): Bacteria > Bacillati > Actinomycetota > Actinomycetes > Micrococcales > Micrococcaceae > Auritidibacter > Auritidibacter sp. NML100628. Next base: position 41,975 of record NZ_QHLP01000005.1, on the reverse strand, counting down.
CGAGGTGATGTGCGCTGTGGCGCAGCGACTGGGCAAGCACGTGGTGCAACTGCACCGTGAGATCCCCGGTTTCGTGGCCAACCGGCTCATGAATGCCCTGCGCGATGAGGCGCTGAATCTTTACCAGGCCGGTATTGCCAGCTATGAAGACATCGATGTGGCCGCCCGGGATGCTCTGGGCCACCCGATGGGGCCATTCGAGCTGATGGATCTGGTGGGTATCGATGTTTCCTACTTCATCGATATGGCCGAATACGACCAAACCGGGCAGGACGCAGCGCTACCGCACCCGGTGCTGAAAGAAAAATACGAAACCGGTGACTACGGCCGGAAAACCGGTCGTGGTTGGTACAACTACGAGAACTAACAGCCCCGGCACGGGCATCCAGAAGGAGTTTAGCCATGATGGAATCACCGACCGATCAGCTGATCACTGAGCGCCGCGATCAGGTGCTGATCATTACCCTGAATCGGCCCAAGGCCAAAAATGCCGCGACCAAAGAGATGTCGGAAGCCATGGTGGCGATCCTGGACGATTTTGATCGGGACGACTCTTTGGCGGTAGCGATCCTGACTGGCGCCGAACAGACCTTTTGTGCCGGAATGGATCTGAAGGCCTTCGCGGAAAAGGGCGAGCGCCCGTTTGTGGAAGGTAAAGGGTTTTTGGGGATCGCCGAGAACTTCGTGTCCAAACCGGTGATTGCCGCGGTGGAAGGATACGCGCTGGCTGGTGGCTTTGAGACCATGCTGGCCTGTGACCTGGTGGTGGCCTCCGAAACCTCGACGTTCGGACTCCCCGAGGTCAAGCGCGGGTTAATCGCTGCCGGGGGTGGTGTGGTGCGACTGCCGCGGCGCACACACCGGGCCGTGGCGTTGCACATGGTGCTGACCGGTGATCTTTTCCCCGCTGAGTTTGTGTACCGGCACGGACTAGTCAACGAGCTGGTGCCGGAAGGCACGGCGTTGGACGCCGCCCTAGAGATGGCCCAGAAGATCGCGGCCAATGGCCCGCTGGCAGTGCGGGTGTCCAAACAGGTGGTGGTGGAATCTGCCTCCTGGACGGAGGATGAGATGATGCAGCGTCAGCGAGTGCTCACTGAACCGGTCGGGGAGTCCGAGGACGCACTGGAGGGATCCCGTGCTTTTGCGGAGAAACGTGCTCCGCAGTGGAAAGGACGGTAACGCCCAAAACGAGCCGGTACACCTGGCAGCAGGTGCGCCGGCTCGCTGGTTTTGATCAGTGGTGGCTGTTGTGGCTGACTGAGCTGTGGTCTGATTTGATCTGAGCGAGTGCGGGGATTAGAGGTGCTCCAGACCGTAGGCCAGCACGGCAGGGCCGAGCTCACCGACCTTGTCGAATCCTTCACCCACGGTCTTGCCCTGCAGGTAGCGGTAGTGGATGCCCTCCATGATCACCGCTAACTTGAAGGCACCCAGGCCCAGGTAGAAATCAATCTGGTCCAGGTCCCGCTGGGAGCGTTCCGCGTAGCGTTGCAGAAGCTCGTCCTGGCTGATGAAGCCCGGGGCCAGGGCAACATCGGACACCGATTCGGCGGCGCGGCCACCCCGGGTGGCCAAGGCGTTGTACACCACGGTCAGAGCCAGATCTGCTAGCGGGTCGCCCAGGGTCGCCATCTCCCAGTCGAGCACCGCCAGGACTTCGTCCTGCTGGTCGGTGCCGGTGGCGCCAATCAGCGTGTTGTCGAGCCGGAAGTCGCCGTGGACAATGCTGACCTCGGAGTGCTCCGGGATCTGGGACTCCAGCCGGCGGTGTAGCTGCTCAAACTCGGGGATATCCCGCGACAGGGAGGCATCCAGCTGTTTCTTCCACCGGGACACCTGGCGTTGCAGGTAGTTGGCAGGTTTACCGAAGTCCTGCAGCCCCACCTCGGCCGGATCGATGGCATGCAGATCGACCAGCGTGTCCAGGATCCGCTCCGAAATTTTGCGGGTCCGCTCTGCACCGATCGGTTCCAGCTGGCGGGCATACCGGTAGGTGGTGCCCTCGATGAAATCCATCAGGTAGAACGGGGCGCCCAGCACCTCGGTGTCCTCACACAGCGTGACCGCATTGGGGACCGGGAAACTGGTCGGGGTCAGTGCGGAGATCACCCGATACTCACGCGACATATCGTGAGCGGTGGCCAGCACGTGACCAATCGGAGGTCGGCGTAGCGCCCAGGTGCTGCGCCCATCAGTGATCCGGTAGGTGATATTGGATTTACCACCGGTAATCAGATCGGCAGACAGTTGCCCTTCGGGGTCAACGAGTCCCGGGTGGTGATCATCCAGGTAGGTACGAACCGCGGCTAAGCTCAGCCCGGGCAGGTCCTCACCCGGCGCCGCGTGGTCCGTGGAGTTGTCAGGCTCGCTCATGATCTATCGTCTCCTCTTGCTGTTCTTCCCTGTTCCGCACCGTGCGCTGTGGCAGGTTTGCTTAGGCAGAACCGCCGGCCACGGTGATGCCACCATCGACCACCAAGATTTCACCGGTGATCCACGAGGCGGCATCGGAGGCCAGGAAGGCCACCGCAGTGGCAATGTCTTCGGGGGTGCCCAGCCGCTTAGCCGGGTACTCAGCTGCCACGGTCTCTTCCCGGCCCTCGTACAGGGCCTTGGCGAAATTGGTCTTGACCACCGCGGGTGCGACGGCGTTGACCCGGATGTTCGGGCCGAGCTCGACAGCCAAGGTGCGGGTCAGGTGGGAAACGGCTGATTTGGACACGCCGTACAGGCCAATACCGGCTGAGGGGATAATCGAGGAGACAGAGGTCAGGTTCACGATCGAACCGTGGTCTTTGAAGCCTAGCTCGTCATCGGCGACGACTTCCTGAACCCAGGCCAAGGTGGAGATCACGTTGACCTCCAAAATCTTCTGGACGGCTTCCAGCTCGATCTCGGCCAGCGGGCCGTAGACCGGGTTGATCCCGGCGTTGTTGACCAGCACATCCAGGCGGCCGAAATTGTCCTTGACCTGAGCGAGAACCTCGGGACGGTGCTCGGGATCGTGCGACTTCCCGCCGATCCCGATCGCGCGACCGGAGGAACCGGCCTTGCCGGCCAGTTCGTTGAGGTGCTCGGCGGCTTCCTGCAGGGGGCCTTCCTTCCGGGCAGTGATCACAACATTCGCCCCGCGAGCGATCAGTTCTTCAGCAATGCCCAGGCCGATCCCGCGAGAAGCGCCGGTGACCACGGCGGTCTTGCCGGCGAAGTCTTGTGGTTTGGCCTCAGCGTGCTGTTGCGATGATGCGGTGGTTTCGGTAGTCACGGTCCGGGACCCTCCAGTCGATAGTGGTATGCAGTGGGCGGTGGGAGAATGCTTCTCCCCTTATCACCCCTTTAGAGTAACCCGGGTCACAGAGGATTGAAAAGTAGCTCACCTAAAACGACGCTGTTGGCCGATAAGTTACATGCGCCGGTTAAACCGGTGGCTGGGCCCGGGCAGGTGGTGCCATCTCGTCACCCGATGTGGCGATGAGAGCTGGACACCACCGGCCACGGACCCAGTGCTAGCGCTTGCGGTTACTCCATGGCCAGCCCCTGGACCGGCGGGGTCTTCACCGCCCGGCGGGCCGGGGCGATGGAGGCCAGCAGGCCGGCCAGGGCCGCTACTGCCAGGATGATCAGCATCTCCACCCACGGGACGGTGAGTCCCACCACCTCGGAAGAGGACTGGCTCAGCGTGTCATCGGCTAGTAGCGGCTGGAAGAGCGCTTGGGCCCCGGCCCAGCCGTAGAACACTCCGAGCACACAGCCGAGCACGGCGCCTACCGCTGCGATCAACATCGCCTCCCAGGCCAGCATCGAGCGGAGCCCCCCACGGGTCAGCCCCAACGCGCGCATCAGCGAGTTCTCTCGGGTGCGTTCCATGGTGGACAGCGAGAGCGTATTGGCGACGCCGACCAGCGCGATGATCACCGAGATGGCCAGCAAGGCGACCACGATCAGCAAGAGCATGTCGATCACCATCTGGTAGAGGGCCTTCTCGGCCGCGGGCGCAGTGACGTTGGCGGTCTCGTCCAGCTGGGTATTGATCGAGGTGAACAGTTCGGTGAGTTCGTTCATGCTCAGACCGTCGTCGACACTGAACCAGACCTGACCGCCAGGCGAGACCGGGGCGGCAGAGTCCGGGGAGTCTGGCAGGCTCTCGGCCGGCATGGGGCCACCCAACGCCTCGGCGGTGGCGGGCGAGACCAGCGGGTTCTGCAATGACGTCTCGGTTCGCTGCACCGTCAGCGTCAGCGTGGTGCCGTCGGCGCCGGTGACCTCCAGGGTCTGCGGGGTCGGATCGTGCCCCATGTCTTGCCCCTGTTGCTCGATCCATGACGGCAACAACACCGTGTGCTTTTCCTCGAGCATCTCGACGTCTTGATCCGGAATGCCGACCGCGGTCAGCGCGTCGGGCTGGGCGGACTGGACCTGTTGTAGCGTTCCACTGGAGTCCTCGTAGGTGCCGACAGTCTCGATCACGGCAGTGTTCTGCACGTGCTCGAATTGCTCGATATCTTCGGCGGTGGTGGCGGGATCGGCCAGCTCCGTGATGACGGCATCGACCGGGAAATTCGAGGTCAGTAGCTTGTCGGCTTGCGCCTGAGCGATGCGTCCACCGGTGAGCATCAGCGTGACCAGCGTGGTGCCCACCAGCAGTGCGGTGGCGGTCGAGGCGGTGCGGGACCGGTTGCGCACCGCATTCAGCTGGGCCATTCGGCCCGGGACCCCGCCCAGACCACGCAGGAGCGCGCCCACACCGTAGACCGCGCCGGGAACGAACAGCACCGCCAGCAACAATATGCCGATGAAGGAGATGACCCCACCCAGGATCGCCAGCAGTAACTGGCCGACCAGGGCGGTGCCGACCATCAGCGCCGAGCCGCCCACGAACAGTACCGCACCAATGATCAACCGGATGATGCCGGTCTTCTGCTGCACCCCGGTCGGCTCCATCGGACGCAGCGCGGCCAGCGGGGAGACCCGGGTGGCGCGCAGGGCCGGGGAGAAGGCGGCGACCACGGTGATCACCACACCGGCCACCAGCACCCAGAGCAGGTTCAGCTCTGCTCCGAAGGTCAGTTGCGGCATGTTGAGTAGCTGAGATCCCAACAAGACCAGCAAGGCCATCAAGCCTACCGCGAGCCCGAGGCCGATCACCGAGCCGATCAGGCCGATCGCGAAGGATTCCAGCAATACCGAGGAGCGGACTTGGCCGCGGGTGGCGCCCAAGACCCGTTGCAGGGCCAGTTGTTGGGAGCGCTGGGCGACCAGCACCTGGAAGGTATTGGCGATCACCAGCATCGTGACAAATAGGGCGACCACCGCAAAGGCCAAGAGCACGCCGACTAATTCGGCGGCCCCGGGGGTTTCCTCGAGTTCAGCAGCGATGGTGTGTTCTGGGGTGTCGACCTGGATCGTGGTGGTGATGCGGTCGTCAGCGGTTTGACGCTCGGCCCACGACGTCAGCTCGGCCAGGGCCTGGTCCGTGGAGGCACCGTCGGCGAGTCGGATCAGCGTGTAGTCGGTGAAGACGGTGTTGTCCTGCTCGGCGGAGTCGCCAGCAGCTGGTTGACCGGATCCGTCGCCGGTCTCGGGGTCCTCGCTGGGTACGGCGTTGAAGGCTTCGACCAGGTCCGTGGAGCCGATCGCCTGGTAGCCGTAGACCATCATCGGGTTGGTGGTGCTCGGCAAGGTACCGGTCAGGGTGGCGGTGACCGGGCCGTTGGGGCCCTCGAGCTCGAAGGTGTCGCCAATATCGAGACCGAGCTTTTCGGCCGCCTCAGCGTTCAGGGCAATCTCGCCGCTGCCGTCGTGGGCCGGCAGCTCGCCCCGAGTCGGTTCGGTAGCCACTAACGAGTGATCCCGCGGGGCCGGTTGTAACAGCAAGGGCGCCGCGTTGGGCTCAGTGTCGGTTCCGAGGGGAACATGGGTGGTGCTCGGCGAGTAGGCCTCGGCGACGGTATCGAGCTCTTCCAGCTCTCGCTGGGCGGCCGGATCGGCCAACAATAAGGCCGCATCGGAATACGGGTCCGGGGACAACACCACATCGGAGGTCGAATAGGTCTCCCCGAGTGTGGCTTTCAGGGTCGCGGTTGAGGTGGATCCGACCAGGAGCGCTCCGGCGAGAAACATGGTGCCGATCACGATCGCGATCAGCACCGATACGTACCGGCGAGGGCTATGGCGGATCTGGGAGAGGGCAATTTTCAGGGTCGGTGCCATCGTTTAGACCTCCCCCATCTCGGACATGGCCTGCAGCACTGATTCGGTGGTGGGCCGGTGGATCTCACCGGTGACCGCCCCGTCGGTGAGCAGAATAACCCGGTCGGCGTAGCTGGCCGCGGTGGGGTCGTGGGTGACCATGATGATGGTCTGGCCTAACTGTCGGGCCGAGTTCTGCAGGAAGGTCAACACCTCGGTTCCGGTGGCGGTATCCAATGCGCCGGTGGGCTCATCGGCGAAGATCACATCCGGGCGGGTCAGTAGCGCGCGGGCGACGGCGACGCGTTGTTGCTGGCCACCGGAGAGCTGGTGGGGTTTATGATTCAGCCGCTCGGTCAGGCCCAGTACCTCGACGATCTGGCGGAACCAGGCGCGATCTGGTGTGCTGCCGGCTAGATCGAGCGGGAGCAGAATATTTTGTTCGGCGCTCAGGGTCGGGACCAGGTTGAAGGCCTGGAAAATGAACCCGACCTTGGACCGGCGCAGGATAGTGAGTTGTTTATCGTTCAGACCGGTGATGATTTCGCCGCCTAAGGCAATTTGGCCGGAGTCGACGGTATCAAGTCCGGCCAGAGCGTGCATCAGGGTCGATTTTCCCGATCCGGAAGGCCCCATGATCGCGGTGAACTCTCCGGGGGCGAAGGAGACGGAAACGTTGTGGAGAGCGGTGACCTGCGTGTTCTCGGAGCCATAGACCTTGGAGAGGTTCTTGGCCGCCACGGCAGGATATTGATGAGTGGGTGCATGATGTTGTGTCATGCTTCTATCCTGCTCGGTCGGGCTGGCAGGCACATCGGCGCCTAGAACGATTCTGCCGACCCCGATCGCACCGGGCCTCCTCCTGCAGGAGGAGGGTTACAGGACGAGGGTGGGCAAGCCACCCTTCCTACTACCGACGGTCAGGTCATGTTGGACCCAGCGCGGGTGAGTATTCTGTGCGCTTGGGCAATGACGGGGGCATCGATCATCGTGCCTTGAACTGAGACTGCTCCATGACCATCGGATGTCTCAGCGGCCTTCAATACCTCGTTGGCCCAGGTGATCTTCTCCTCGTCAGGGGCAAAAGCCGTCCTTGTGGGTTCGAGTTGAGCTGGGTGTATGCACAAGGTTCCGCCATAGCCGTCTTCGACGGACCGACGGGCATGCGAATTCACCACATCTGGATTCCTGAAGTCAACGCAAGGCGTGTCTAACGGCGCAGGAAGTCCTGCCAGTGCACTGGCAACGACAAGCTGTGCTCGGGCATACTCAATAGTAGTGCTCCCAACTTGGCATCCAAGTTCTACTGAGAGATCAATGGCGCCAATGGCCAATCTGCGGATTCGAGGATGGGAAGCGATTTCGGTGAGTTCAGCCAATCCCCTGGCCGTTTCAATGAGCCCGATAATTTCGACTGTCTCTGATGATTTTTCGACCACTGTGTTGAGCTGTTCTCGACTATGGGTCTTGGGTAGCATCAACCCCACGCTGGGGTGCGCTTGCTCACTAACTAGGTCGGAAAACATCGCAAGATCGGGCTCTATCCACCTACTTTCTGTACCGTTTATCCTGAGCGCTAATGCAGATTGCTTGACGTGTTCATCTTGGTCGAGATAGTGACTGAGTGTCTCGGCGGCAAGGGAGCGTGCCTGATCCTTGTGACCCGTAGAAACCGCGTCCTCAAGGTCTACAATGACCATCTGCGCTGTACTGGCCAAAGCTTTCCTTATCCTGTCTAGACGGTCACCCGGTACGAATAGTGCGGTGATCGCTTCGCTCAGTAACGAGCTATGCTGATCTGGGGCTGGATACGTCATTTTCTGGAGTACCTCTTCGTGTTCGGTCCCTTAGGCTTGAGCATTTGTATCGCGGAATGGAATAGAGGGGCCAAAGGCTTGCTGACCAGTCGAAATCTGTCGATAGAAGTCCTCGCCGTGGTGATTGATGACCACGAACGCAGGCATGTCGATCACGGTGATTGCCCGAGCGGCTTCCATTCCGAAGTCTTCAAAGCCGATAACTCGTGAATCAATAATGCAGTCTTCAGCCAGCCGGGCAGCTGGTCCGCCGATCGCTCCAAGATAGAAACCGCCGTGACGGCCACAGGCTTCTGCCACCTCGGTCGAACGGTTTCCTTTGGCTAGTGAGACCAGGGCACCTCCGTGAGATTGCAACAGGTCCATGTAGCTATCCATGCGCCCAGCGGTAGTGGGCCCGAAAGAGCCAGTGGCATAACGTCCTTCGCGCGGAGTGCGTGAGGGTCCGGCGTAGTAAACCGGATGATCTTTTATCCAGTCGGGTAGCTCACTACCTGCTTCGATCATTCGACGTAGTTCGGCATGGACTAAATCACGCGCGACAACCAGGGTGCCTGATAGTGAAACCCTTTGACCGAGATCGCACTCTGCGAGTTCAGCGAGAATCTGTGACATAGGTTGGTTTAGATCAATACAACGGACCTGCGACCGGGGCTCGTTGCTGTCGAAATCCTTTGTGGTCGTTGAAGTGCGTGGCAAGTAGCGTTCTGGCTCGTGGTCTAGAGCCTCAATCCAAGTTCCAGTGCCGTCAATACGGGCTTCTAGTTGTCGGTCAGCCGAACATGACACTGCTATAGCAATCGGTAAAGAGCCATTGTGACGTGGCATTCGGATGACGCGGACATCGTGGCAAAAGTACTTGCCACCGAATTGAGCACCTATGCCACTGCGCTGAGTCATGGTCAAAATCCTTTGCTCAAGATCTGGATCGCGTAACGACCAAGAGAGAGCGGAAGGCTTCGTGGGTAGGTGATCTAAGTGGTGGGCGCTGGCTAGTTTTGCGGTTTGCAGACATTCTTCGGCCGAGGTTCCTCCGATTACCACCGCCAGGTGGTACGGCGGGCAGGCCGAAGTGCCAATATCTGCAATTTTCTCCTCGATAAAGTCCAGCATCCGGTCTTGCTCAAGTACAGAACGATTCGCTTGGTAGAGAAAAGATTTATTAGCAGAACCGCCACCTTTTGCCATAATCAGAAACTCGTACTCGGCTCCAGGAGCGGTCTCTATGTGAATCTGGGCCGGTAGATTCGTATTGGTATTAGCTTCCTCAAAAGTGGAAAGCGGGTAGAGCTGGGAATAGCGTAGATTGAGCTCCTCAAAAGCTTGCTTGATACCGCGGGAGAGCCAGGTCTTATCCTCTCCGTCGGTAAGAATGCGGTGACCGCGACGGGCATGAATGATTAGGGTCCCAGTGTCCTGGCACATAGGTAGTACTTCTCGCGAAGAAATAACCGCGTTAGAGAGCAAATCGTGGGCCACAAAACGGTCGTTCGGTGATGCTTCGGGATCGTCGAGAATGTGGCGAAGCGATGCAAGATGTGCTGGGCGCAAGAAGTGACTGACTTCTTTGACCGCTCGATAAGCTAAATTTTGTAGGCGTTCTCCGGTTACGAGCGTCCACGGTTGCTCGCTAAGGTTACCGGGCACGTTGTTGTGTTTAGAAAATCCAGGCGTATCGAGGTGAACCTTGACAGTGTCACCACCATTTCCTACCCGGACTAATTCACCATGGAAAGAGCTGTGGCTGAGGAGGGGAACCGATTCCGGTTCGACCATGCTAGTGACTTGTGGATCCATGGCCAAACTCCTGACGAATGGCTTCGGTGTTTTCACCGATTGCCGGAACTGGGCCCCAGTTGGGTTGGGCGCCTGTGGGCATGAAAGGTGGAATTAAAGACCTAGTGGTGGCAGCCATTTCTGGGATGCGCACCTCACGCCACCGGTCGCGCTGGGCTAACTGCGGGTGCTGGTCGAAGCCGAACATGTCGCGTAAGCGTGCATTAGCAATCCCGATTTCATCCAGTAACTCGGTTAACTCCGTTGAGCTTAATTGCGCGGTGATACCTTCAATTAACCGGTGGAGCTCCTCGCGGTTTTCAACACGTCGCGCGTTGGGGGTAAAGCGTTCATCGGTTGCCAGCGAAGGTTGACCGAGAACGTGTGTACAGAATTTCTCCCACTCGCGCTCATTCTGCAACCCGAAGAATACGGGACCATCTGCGGTTGGAAATGGTCCATAGGGAGCAATTGAGGCGTGTTGAGCCCCGGAGCGAATCGGAAGCTTGCCCGAGTTAACAGCAAAGAGGTGAGTCTGTGACATCCACTCGCCTAGAGCCTCCAGCATCGAAACATCCAAAACGGTGCCGTGGCCGGTTTTACTTCGCTGGATCAAGGCGGCCAAAATACCGGAAAAGGTGTACATGCCGGCCGCGATGTCGGCTACGGAGACTCCCGCTTTACTGGGAGAATTTTCGGTGCCTGTGACTGATAGTAAGCCTGTCTCACACTGAATGATCAAGTCGTAGGCTTTCCGGGTAGTGTAACTACCACCGTTCCCGTAGCCGGAAATAGTCGCATAGATCAGTTGTGGGTTAAGGTTTTGACAGTATTCCGCGCCAAAACCTAGCCTTTCCATCGCTCCTGGCGCGAGGTTAGAAACAAGCACATCTGCTTCCTTCAGGAGTGATGTGAGCAGTTCTTTGTCGGTCTGCGATTTTAGATCGAGTACTACGGATTCTTTGGTGCGATTCAGCCAAACGAAATAGCTGGAGTAGCCTGAAACGGATTCGTCGTAGGTTCGGGCAAAATCGCCGGCGTCGCGCTCAATCTTGATGACCCGAGCGCCCAGATCCGCCAGTTGTCGAGTGGCAAAAGGTGCGGCAGCAGCTTGTTCGATGCTGACAACCGTTACCCCGTGGAGAGGTAATTCGGTTGAGGAATCTTCCGTTGCGTTACTCTTTAGATCGGCATGTTTTGTGGGGAAGGCCATTGTGTTCTCCCTTTACGTCCACGTTCATAGAATTAGGAGGCGAGCGAACCTGGTCCCGTCGTCTCGTCTGTGTGAATTAGTCTTCGATAGCTCGCTTGGAGCGTTCATCCCAGATTGGTGCGACAACCTCATTGGCGGGGCCGTGCCCTCGTTTGTAAACCATTACTGTGCGTTCGAAGGTGATGACGATAACCCCACGTTGGTTGAACCCCACGGTGCGCACCGTGACAATCCCGATGTTGGGGCGGGATTTGGACTCTCGGGTCGATAGCACCTCGGATTCGGAATAAATGGTGTCACCCTCAAACACAGGGTTTGGTAGACGCACTTTATCCCAGCCCAGGTTGGCCATGACATTCATAGAAATATCCGTGACCGATTGGCCTGTTACCAAGGCAAGGGTGAAGGTAGAATCTACCAACGGTCTACCGAATTCTGTGTTAGACGCATAGTGCGCATCAAAGTGAATGGGCGCAGTATTTTGCGTCAGCAGTGTCATCCACGAATTGTCGACAGGTAACACAGTTCGGCCCAAAGGATGGCGATAAACGTCGCCAATCTCGAAATCTTCAAAGAACCTGCCGTTCCACCCATCTTTGGGAGCGGGAGACGCGTCGTGATGCTGTTTCGGCATGGTGTTTCCTTCGCTTTGTGCAATGGATATCTGATGTTCGGGCCGGATCAGTATGTTCGTGGCATTCCCAGCACTTTGGTACCGACAAATGCCCGCACCAGATTGTTATTGATCGGCGCGACTTGGTACATCCGCGTCTCTCTAAACTTGCGCTCAATGTTGTAGTCGGTTACGAAGCCAAAGCCGCCGAATGTATTTAGTGCTACGTTTGCCGCCTCCCAAGAGGCTTCTGAGGCCAACAGTTTTGACATATTGGCTTCGGCGCCACACGATTGATTCGCATCGGCGAGTTCGCAGGCCTCCCACCGCACGGCATCAGCTGCACGCAATTTCATATAAGCGTCAGCGATGGGGAAGGCTACGCCCTGGTTTTTACCAATGGGCCGGTCAAATACCACACGTTCGTTGGCATAATTAGTGGCCTGGTCAATAAACCAGTAGCCATCGCCTATGGCCTCTGCCGCTAAGAGAATTCGCTCGGAATTCCATCCATCAATAACATAGCGGAAACCCTGGTCTACCTCACCGACAACCGCGGAGTCCGGCACCCACATGTTGTTGTAGTAAACCTGATTGGTGGCGTAATTGAACATAGTGCGAACTTTGACAGGCCGAAACGCATCAGGTTGCTCTTTACGCACTGCACTAAGGTCCACCAGGAAAAGAGTGAGGCCGGCTGTTCGGTGATTAGGATCGGGATCTGATGTACGGGCTAGGACGAGAATCAGATCCGATTCGTCAACTCGGCTTGTCCAGTTCTTATGTCCATTAATGACCCAACCATCATCTTTTCGTTCTGCTCGGGTTTTGATAGCTAAAGTATTGGATCCGGCTTCTTCTTCAGTGATGGAAAAAGCCTGCAAGCGTAAGGAACCGTTGGCCACGCTGGGTAGGTACTGTTGCTTCTGCCATTCAGTTCCGTGGTTAAGGACAGCTTTCATAGTGTAGAGCTGTGCGTGGCAGGCGGCCGAATGCCCACCGGAACGGTTAATTTCTTCAAGAATTACTGACGCTTCGGAGATACCTAACCCGAGTCCACCGTATTCTTCGGGAATCAGAGCCGCTAGATACGTGTCGGTGGTGAGGCGGTCAACAAACTCATGCGGGTATTCTCGCTCGAGATCTTTTTCGCGCCAATACTCATTAGGAAACTCTTCGCATACGGCGCGGATCTTTGTACGAAGTTCCTGGATTCGGCTATCGGATTTAAGTGACATAGCGACTCCTTCTCTCTGTGTGACGTATCCCTCAATATATTGAGTCAGTAACACTATTGCAAGGAGATAAGTGGTATCACTGCGAGATCAGCGCGAAAAATATATTTTGTTACAGCAGGCGCGGGAGCCCCAACCGTCAGTCGTTTCGTTGGGTTTTATCAAATTGCTCTGCCAAGAGTTGGCCGGCATGTTTAATATGTTCGGACATCGCTGCTCTGGCTTTCTCGGGCTGATTATTTCGGAAGCTATCTATGATTGCTGCATGGTCATCTGCCGAAGCAGTTACCCAGCCTTCAACTTCGGGGTAGAAAGCGCGGGGGACATATCGAGAAACAATGCCCAGTAATTTGGCCATTTTGGGGGAATCAGCTAATAGTGTGATCTTGCGATGGAACTGGTGGTTGCGATCTTCAACCTCTGACCATAGCTTGCGTTTTGCGCAGGCGAGGAGCTCGTAGTGTAGTGCCTCAAGTTCATCAATATCTTCGGTTTTGGCGTGAGCGACGGCGCGAGCGGCGATTTCGCCAGCGAGGAAAGAATGCACGGTGAAAATATCGCGTATATCGTCGGCACTGAGTATTTCAACAACAAAACCGTGGCCGGGTTTTGCTGAGAGGAATCCTTCAGCGGTCAGAGTTTGGAGCGCTTCCCGAGCCGGTGTGGTGGAAATATGTAGGGTTCGGCCGACTTCCTCAGGCCGAACGACTTCGCCCGGCGTTATAGCGCCGGAAAGAATTTGCTGCCTTACCCAAGTCATCGCTTCGGATGGCTTGGAACTTCGCGTCCTGGACGTGGGCATTGTGAATCCTTTCCGAAGCAGATACGGGTTAGTGCTCCCAATATATCCGGTGTGACGTAAGTGGGCTCGCAAGGTTATTTCTTTAGTGTGTTGCAGATCACACGATAGAAATATATTCTTAATCGATACGCAGGGCAGAAGCCCATGATTACTATCTAGTGAGGAAATATTGCGATGAGTCTTGAATCTAGATTGGCAGCAAGAGCTCACGATGTCGGTGACCTTGAATATTCACCGGGGCAATTATCAGAAGGGCTAGCTCCGAGGCAACGAAACATGAAGCTGCTCGGCTTTGTCGTCGGCATTGTCTTGGCAGGACTGGTGGCAATTGTCATGCCAGCGGATGTAAATCAGGGTGCACGTATGACTGCAGCAGTAGCGGTGCTCATGGGTACCTGGTGGATTACCGAAGCTGTTCCTTTACCTGCCACAGCCTTGTTACCTTTGGTGTTATTTCCCATGCTGGGTATTGCTGATCTGGCAGATGTCTCCAGTTCTTATGCTTCCTCGACGGTGTTCTTATTCTTGGGCGGGTTCCTGCTAGCCTTGGGTCTACAGCGGTGGAATCTGCACAAACGTATTGCGTTGCGGATTGTTCTGATGGTTGGGACGAAGCCAACTCGACTAATCGGCGGCTTCATGATCGCGACAGCCGTATTGGGTATGTGGGTCTCGAATACTGCGACAGCCATGATGATGATCCCCATGGCTATGTCAGTGATCGCACTGGTGGAGAAACAGGATGGGGTGAAGCCCAAGTCCCGGTTCGGTGTGGGTCTGGTGATCTCGGTCGCCTATGCGGCTACGACCAGCGCATTTGCCACGATTATTGGTAGTCCGGTCAACGTCATCGTGGCCGGATATATTCGCGATACTTTGGGCTACCAGATCACATTTCTGCAATGGATGGCTTTCGGAACTCCACTGACGGTGGTGTTCATGATCATCGGCTGGGTACTGATCGCTAAATGGTTGTGGAAACCTGAAGTAGACCGGCTGCCGGGCGGACGTGAATTGTTCCAGGAGCAGTTGGCGCGACTTGGGCGTATGAGCTCGGGCGAGATCGCCGTCGGCGTGATCTTTGTGTTGACTGCACTGTCGTGGATCTTCGTGCCGGTGATCTTTGAGAATCCTTGGGCCGATGACGCGACGATCGCAATGATGGCCGGCATAGCTGTGTTTCTCGTTCCGGCTCGTCCGCGGTCTGCAGTCATGGTCTTGGACTGGGAATCTGCCAAAGAAGTTCCCTGGGGCGTGCTGATCTTGTTCGGTGGCGGTTTAGCCCTTTCTGGTCAGATTACCGGGACCGGTTTGGCTACGTGGATGGGTGAGTCGTTGTCGGGCCTAGGTGGGTTGCCGACCTGGTTGCTCGTGGTCATTTTGGCGGCATTGTTGCTTTTCCTCACTGAGTTCACCAGTTCAACCGCAACAGCGGCAGCCTTTGTACCTGTGGTCGGTGGCGTTGCCGGTGGCCTCGGTCAGGATCCGGTGCTCTTTGCGGTGACGGCTGGGCTAGCGTGCTTGTGCGCGTTTATGCTTCCCGTGGGAACACCGCCGAATGCGATTGCTTTCGCCTCGGGGTCAGTGACTATTCCGCAAATGATGCGGACAGGTGTGTGGATGAACCTGATCGCGATCGTATTAGTCACCGCTGTTGTGCTTTTGTTGGTTCCGGCAATATTGAATTAGGGCTCTAGGTCATCTAGAGCCCTAATCCTAGAGACAGGCGTGATCAGTACTCGATCACGACGCGGCCCTCGATCTTGCCGTGGCGCATTTCCTCGAAGACGTCATTGATCTCCTCCAGGCCCCGGCGGTGGAAAGTGGGGTGGATCTTGCCGGCGGCGTAGAACTCCAGGGCCTCGATCATGTCTTGCCGGGTGCCGACGATCGATCCGCGGATGGTCAGGCCCTTGAGGACGATATCGAAGATCGGGGCCGGGAATTCTCCGGGAGGAAGCCCGTTGAATACGATGGTGCCACCGCGTCGGGTCATATTGATCGCCTGGCCGAAGGCGGCCGGGTGCACCGCGGTGACCAGCACGCCGTGGGCGCCGGCGATCTGTTCTTGAATCTCCACGGCGGGATCGGCGACATTGGCGTTGACGGTGATTTCAGCCCCGTGTTCACGGGCCAGGGCGAGCTTGTCATCGGCAATATCCACGGCCACGACCCGCATGCCCATCGCGACCGCGTACTGCACGGCCAGGTGGCCTAGCCCGCCGATACCGGAGATCACCACCCATTGGCCCGGTTGCACTTCGGTGCGCTTGAGTCCCTTGTAGACGGTGACTCCGGCGCAAAGTACGGGGGCGACCTCAAAGGGATCGGCGCCTTCGGGGATCACCGGCGCGTAGCGGGCATCGACCAGCATGTACTCGCCGAAAGAGCCATCGACCGTATAGCCGCCGTTTTCCTGGGACTCGCAGAGGGTTTCCCAGCCGGTGCGGCAGTGTTCGCAGTGCCTGCACGCGCTCCACAGCCAGGCGTTGCCGACCAGATCGCCGACCGCCAGGTTGCTGACCTGATCGCCGATGGCCTCGACGACGCCCACGCCTTCGTGGCCGGGGATAAACGGTGGGGAGGGTTTCAGTGGCCAGTCGCCTTCGGCGGCATGCAGATCGGTGTGGCATACCCCGGAGGAGATGAGTTTGACCAGTGCTTGATGCCCGCTGGGGGAGGGGACGTCGGTATTTTCGACCGCCAGGTCGGTTCCGAAGTTCTTGACGATGGCGGCTTGCATGCTTGCCGGGGTTCCTGTTGGGGGTGTCATGCTCTGCTCACAGCTCCTATCCTGTTTGGGGACGATATGGTGACTGTGAGTCTAATCACACAGCGAGCGTGCAACGTTGCTCAAAGGTTGCACGACCGCTGTGAGGGCATGGGGGTTAGTTTGGGTCAGCGCTAGCGCTATGTGGCAGAGCTGGTGTCTTTCCTGGCGTCTTCCAGGGTGCGACCGGGCTTGGTCATCATCAGACCACCCACCAGCATCACGGCTCCGGCGATCGCATAGACGATCAGCGGGACATTCCATGTGCCGGTTGCCGTGGATAGCCAGCCACCCAGTAGCGGGCCGAGGGTACCGAACAGGTAGCCCACACTCATCGCGAAGCCACTGATCGCGCTGGATCCGGAGGTGGTGGAGGTGCGCAGGTTGAAGTGGGCGATCGCCAGCGGGAAGGCGCCACCGATCATACCGATCAGCACCGACCACACCAGGGGTAGCTGCGGGAAGAGGATCAACCCGATGAACCCGGCGATCGGTACCAGCACCAGGATCCACATGATCCAGCCGGTGCGGTTGACCCGTTGGGCCAGCCAGGGCACCACCAGGGCCGGGGGCAGGGTCATGAAGGTGAAGATCGAGTAGCCGATCGAGGCGGTTCCGGCATCGCCGGAGAGTGCCTCCAGCAGGGTCGGCATCCAGCCCAGCATCGCGTAGGTGATCAGCGAGGCCATGGCGTAGAACAGCGCGGTTCCGGCCGAGACCGGGTTGGTGATCAGCGCGCCGAGACCGAACTGTCGATCGGAGCTCTGATCAGCATCGGAGGTCTCGCCGGCTTCCTGATCGGCGCCGGCGGGGTGGCGGTGAAGATCTGGATAATCCAGGGGATCGCAGCCACTGCGGACAGCAGTGCCCAGGACCCGATCGAGACTCGCCAGGAACCGGTGGCCTCGGCCATCGGCAGCGCAACCATGGCCGGCAGTGTGGCACCGGCCTGCATGAGCAGGGCGAACAGGGTCAGCATCGGTGCCGGGTTATGCGCGAAGTAGCGCTTGACCAGTGGGGCGCCGACGACGTTACCCATACCCATACCCAGCAGGGCAACCACGGACAGGGTCAGGAAGCTGATGGGTTCCCCGACCATCGCGCGGATCGCCAGGCCCAGGACGGCCAGGATCATCGCCAGGGAGGCAGTGATCTCCAGGGAGGTTTTACGGATCAGCACCGGGGCCAGGAAGCCGGCGGCACCAAAGGCCAGGGTGGGCAACATGTTCAACAGCGTGGCGGCGCCGTCGCCCGTGTTCAGATCGTCACGGGGAATTACACCAGTATTCCGCCAGCTGACAATTGAACCCCGAGGTGACGGTGAGATTAACTACAGATTCTGCAGGGAGGAACGGCGGGGGTTGACCGGAGGGACCCGGCGGTTAGCGAGAGTGCTGATCGGTGGACTCGCGCACCGTGGACTCCCGCACCGTCTTTTGCTGGCGAGTGACCCGGCGCCAGAGGGCGAAACCGGCGGGAATCAGGATCAGCAGAAGACCCAGGGTGAGGATGAAGACTGAGAGGTGATCGCTGATCAGCTTTAGCACGAGGGTGGTGGCCAGCATGAGCACCCCGATCAGCCCCATCAGCACCAGACCCAGGGTGGTCGGAGAGATCCGTTGCGGGTTTTCCACATCTTCGGGACCGGGCTGCTGGCTGGACTGAGACGCGCGGCGGGCAGAACGTCGAGAGGACATGGGGCTATTGTCTCACGATACCGGCCCGATAGGCCGCGACCACGGCCTGCACGCGGTCGCGGGCGTGCAGTTTTTGCAAGATCTTGGACACATGGGTTTTCACGGTGGTTTCAGACACGAACAGCACCTCGGCGATCTCCTGATTGGACAGCCCTTCGGCCATGTGGACCAGTACTTCGCGCTCGCGGTTGGTCAAGGTCGCTATCGCCTGATCGAGTTCCTCGTGACAGTGCGGGGTGGCCGGGGAGGGCGTGCGCAGTTCGGTGGCCAGATGGTCGAGCAACCGGCGGGTGGTGGAGGGTGCGATCACCGCGTCGCCGTGGTGCACCGAGCGGATGCCGGACAGGAGTTGGTCGGGTGGGGCATCTTTGAGCAAGAATCCAGAGGCCCCGGCGTCGATGGCCTCCAGCGCGTATTCATCCAGGTCGAAGGTGGTCAGCACCACCACGCGGATCGTCGGGTGTTCGGCTAACAGCCGGCGGGTGGCTTCGATCCCGTTGAGTCCGGGCATGCGGATGTCCATCAACAGCACATCGCAGCACGCGATGGCCTCGGAGGTCAGGGCCTCAGTGCCGGTGGCGGCTTCGGCGGTGACGGTCAGATCGGGTTGGGAGTTGATCAGCATGCTCAGCCCGGAGCGGACCAGGTGTTGGTCGTCGATAACGCCGATGCTGATGGGTGCTGGGGGAGTGGTCATGCGGTGGCTTCCTGGTGTGGTGGGTCTCGGTGGTGGCGGTGAGGTTGGCGGGTTGCTCTCCCGGGGGCGAGGCTAGTTTTGCTCATAGGGTATCTCTGCGTGCACGCGGAACCCACTACCGTCGTGGCGAGGCCCGGCAGAGAGGATCCCTGAGTACAAATTGAGCCGTTCGCGCATCCCGATCAGCCCGTGGCCGGTGGTGGGGGTCTGGCTGGGCTCGCCCATCTGGTTTGACTCGCCCGTCTGGCTGGACTCGCCCGTTCCGCCGGTGTCATCGATGGTGACCGCGACCCCGCTGGGCCGCCAGCGCACCACGACCGAAGCGCGAGCATCCTCGCCGGCGTGTTTGCCGGTATTGGTCAGCGCCTCTTGCACGGTGCGGTAGATGACTAGTTCGGCACCGGCCGGCAGCGAGCGGGCCGGGGTGCCAGAACTGGTCAGCGTGACGTGTAGCCCGGTCAGCTGCACCGTGGCGATCAGATCGTCAAGGTCGGCCAGGCCGGGCTGGGGAGCGTAGTCGGTGGTCTCGGTATCGCGCAGGACTCCCAGTAGCCCGCGCATCTGATGCAGTGCATCTCGACCAGTATCGGCCACGGTGTCGAGCGTGTCGAGGGCCAGTTGGGGATTGGTGGTGCCGGCATACCGGCCGCCATCGGCTTGGGAGATGATCACCTGCAGGGAGTGGGCGATAATGTCGTGCATCTCGCGGGCGATCCGGTTGCGTTCATCGGCGGCAGCCAGCGCCCGTTCCTGGGTGGCTTCGACCTCCAGCTGTCGGGCACGATCCTGTAGGCGAGAAACAGCAAGTTTGCGGGTGCGGGCCAGGTCACCGAAAGCCCAGGGAGCCAGCACCAGCAAGGCACAGATCACGGTCAGCATGATCCCGGCGACCACTCGGCTCTCGAAGGTCTCGGTCCCGGGGGCCGGGTAGAGGTAGTAGTCGCCGGTGGTGGAGGTAAAGTCGAGCTGGATGGCTCGTTCCTCCGCGGTCAGCGGGGTCTGTAGTGCGGGATGATCGGCGGTGAGCACGTAGTGTTCGGGGGAGTAGATCACCCGCAACCCGTAGGCGATCGCGGCGAGCACGCCAGTGATCAGGCCGGCCAACGAGGCCCAGCGTGGGGCGTTTTTGGCCAGATTATAGACCATCATTGGGATGATCACCATCGAGGGGATCAGCATCGGGCCCAGAGCCAGTTGAATCAGTCCCAGCACGACCACGACCCCGGCGGCGAAGACCGGAACGCGTCGACGGATCACCCAGGTGGCCATGTGCAGGGTGGCCAAAATCAACGTGTAGACCCCGATGCCCTCCAGCGGGAGGGCGGGCGGCCAGTACCACAGCTGCCAGAAGGACGGGTCCGAAACCGGCAGGACGTTGCTGGGAAACACCAGCACCAGCCAGATGAGGCCGGCTTGGATGGCATCGTAGGCCATCGGGTGGTTCGTGGAGAACCGATCGAGGATGCGCAACGGGTTCATCATCTCTACCCTAAGGCGTTCCGGCGGAGTGGGGGTACTGTGGTGAGAACGTCGGGACACCGCGTGGCGGTTGACCGCCCCGGTAGGCTCAAGACATGGTTGACAATGATCCCACACCACCCGATCACGCACCACAGCACACGACCATTCCCTGGCACCGACTCAGCGATGGCGGATCGATCCCCGGGATCGGATTTGGCACGCTGGTGCAGTCTCGGCAGTATCAGGCTGCCACCGAACAGGCGATTGCACACGGCTATCGGCTGATCGATACCGCGCTACGCTACGACAATGAGCGCGATGTTGGAGCCGCTGTGCGCGCCAGCGGGGTGGCCCGGCAGAATCTGGTGATCACCACCAAAATCCCGGGGCGATGTCACGGTTATGACACCGCCCGGCAGTCGATCGAAACGTCCCTGGAACGGCTCGGGCTCGACCATATCGATATTGCCTTGATCCATTGGCCACTACCGCGACTGGACCGGTATGTGGAGACCTGGCACTCGATGATCGAAATGCGCTCCCAAGGGCTGATCACCACGATTGGTGTGTCGAATTTTCTGCCCGAGCACCTATTGCGGCTGCATGCCGAGTCGGGGGTGATGCCAGAGATCAACCAGATCGAGATGCACCCGTACTTTCCGCAGGCCGACCAGCGAGCCTTCCACGCTGAGCATCATATCGTCACTGAGTCCTGGTCGCCGTTGGGGCGGGGGACTGCGATCATGCAGGAGCCGGTGATCGCCCAGATCGCTGGGGCACACGAGGTTAAGCCGGCCCAGGTGATTTTGCGCTGGCATATCCAACACGATGCGATTCCGTTGCCGGCTTCGTCTTCACCGGAGCATCAGCGGGACAATCTGGCCCTGGACTTCACGCTGACCCCGGAAGAGATGGACCAGATCGATGGCCTGGCCCGGGGCCGGATATCGGGACAGGACCCACGCACCCACGAGGAGTTCTAGATGTTTCACGAGGTGGCGTTGTTGCAACTACGGCATACCGAACTATATGATGGGATGCGCCGCAACAACAGAGTGTGGTGTTGTGTTGAGATGACAGCACGACAGATCCCCACAGGTTAAGGGAGAAGCATGCAGAGATCACGGGTGGTCACCGCGCTGGCCGCGGGAGTCGTAGCGAGTACCGCGTTGACCGGCTGCAATCTGGACGCGCCGGGAGACCAAGCTGAGGGAGACCAGCCGGTGGTCCTGACCACGTTCACGGTGCTGGCCGATATGGCCGATAATGTGGCCGGCGAACACCTACAGGTCGAATCGATCACTAAGCCTGGTGCCGAGATTCATGGTTATGAGCCGACTCCCGGCGACGTCACGAAAGCCAGTGAGGCAGATCTGATTCTGCACAATGGACTGAATCTCGAGGTGTGGTTCGAGCAGTTCGTCGCCGATGCTGATGCCGACCACGTGGTGGTCACCGAGGGGATCGAGCCGTTGAATATTACCGAAGACGCCGGGGAAGGACTACCGAATCCGCACGCCTGGATGAGCCCGGAGCTGGCTCAGGTGTACGTGGACAATATGGCCGAGGCGTTTGGAGAACTGGATCCCGATCACGCCGAGGACTATCAGGCCAATGCGGAAGCGTATAAGGAAGAGTTACAGGATATTCAAGACGAGCTGATCGCCGAACTAGACCAGGTGCCCGAACAGCAGCGGGCTCTGGTGACCTGTGAGGGCGCGTTCTCCTATTTGGCCGCCGATGCCGGATTGACCGAGGACTACATTTGGCCGGTGAACGCCGAAGAAGAGGCGACCCCGCAGCAGATTGCTGACACCATCGAGTTTGTCTCCGACAACGATGTGCCGGCGGTGTTCTGCGAGTCCACGGTCAACGATCAAGCAATGCAACAAGTGGTGTCGGCCACCGACGCCGAGTTCGGCGGTACGCTGTATGTTGACTCACTGTCGGAACAGGACGGCCCAGTGCCGACCTACCTGGATCTGCTCCGCCACGATGCGCAGACCATCACGGCCGCGCTGACTGAGGAAGGCGAAGACGCTGCATGACCCCACCCGATGCCACACCGGAGACCTCCTCTGGTTCAGGTAACTCGCCCGGCTGGACAGCACAGCCTGCGTTCGAGGTGCGCAACGTGAGCGTGCACTATGGGGAGGTGACCGCGCTGAGCGGGGTGAACCTGGTCTTGGAGACCCGGGGGGTGACCGGTCTGGTGGGTATGAATGGCTCGGGGAAGTCCACGCTGTTCAAAACGATCATGGGGCTGATCCGGCCGACTACGGGGCGGGTGCTGATCGGCGGCGATTCCCCGCAGGTTGCGCGTAAACACGGCACGGTGGCCTATGTCCCCCAGAGCGAAGCGGTGGATTGGGCGTTTCCGATCAGCGTGCGCGAGGTGGTGATGATGGGCCGATACGGGCACATGGGTTTGACCCGACGCCCCGGACCCGATGATCACGCCGCGGTGGATGCGGCCCTGGAACAGGTGCACCTGAGTGATCTGGCTGACCGGCAAATTGGGCAACTCTCCGGCGGGCAGAAGAAGCGCGCTTTCGTGGCCCGTGGCATCGCCCAGGGGGCCGAGATCATGTTGTTGGATGAACCCTTCGCCGGAGTGGATCAGCGCAGCGAAGCCACCATGGTGGCCCTGTTGCGACAGGTAGCAGCCGAAGGGCGCACCGTGCTGGTCTCCAGCCACGATCTGCACGCGCTACCGGAGTTGGCCGATGACGCGGTGCTGTTAATGCGTCGGGTGTTATTCCACGGCCCGGTGGCCGAAGCACTCACGCCCGAAAAACTAGCCCTAGCCTTCGGGCTCCAGGATTCGGGTTCCAGGACAGCAACTCACGGGGATGAACGCGAGGGGATCAACTAGAGGGATGGATCGGTGAACCTTTTCGAATACCTCTCGGAGCTGTTGCTCGGACCGTTGCAGTACGAGTTCATGGTCAGGGCACTGATCACCACGGTGACCGCCGCGGTGGTGTGTGCGTTGTTGTCCTGCTGGCTGGTACTGATCGGCTGGTCGCTGATGGGGGACGCAGTCTCCCACGCGGTGCTACCGGGTGTGGTGATCGCCTACATTCTGGGCGCACCTTTCGCCGTAGGGGCCCTGGTCTTCGGGGTGCTGGCGGTGGTACTGATCGGGGTGGTCAACGGCACCTCGCGAGTCAAGGAAGACGCCGCGATCGGGATCGTGTTCACCACACTGTTTGCCCTGGGACTCGTGCTCATCTCGGTGACGCCGTCCCACACGGACCTGGGCCACATCATTTTCGGCAATATTCTCGGGGTCTCCCCGGCTGATCTGACGCAGATCATCATTCTGGCTGCGATCGCGCTGGCGGTGCTGTTGCTCAAACGGCGGGATCTGACGCTATACGCCTTCGATGCGGTACACGCGCATGCCATCGGACTCAACCCGCGGTTGTTGGGCGCCATCTTGCTGGGGCTATTAGCTCTCACCGCGGTGGTCGCCCTGCAGGTGGTCGGGGTCATCCTGGTGGTGGCGATGCTGATCATCCCCGGGGCAACGGCCTATCTGCTCACCAACCGATTTTCCCGGATGTTGATCATCGCCCCGACGATATCAGCGCTCGCCTCGGTGGCGGGACTGTATGCCAGCTACTGGATCGATGTCTCCCCAGGTGGGCTGGTGGTGCTGTTGCAGGGGCTGGTGTTTGCGGTGGTGTACTTCTTCGCCCCGCGCCAGGGGTTGATCACCCGCTGGGTCAGGCATCGACAAGTTCAACGCTCCACGTCTGACCCGGCGCAAGTTGCTGCTGCTGGTCCTGAACGATGACATCCAGCGGGTGCGAGGCCGCGTCGAGGAGTGTCAGCTCGGCGCGTTCGTGGGTGAGCTCGACGACCAGCGGCTGGCGCTGGACCAGGAGCGAGAATTTCACACCGGGTAGCTCCTCGGGCAGCTGCGGATTCAGCCGGAGCATGTTGCCACGGGTCTCGACCCCGGCGTAGCCACGGATCACCATATCCACACTGCCGGCCATCAGGCCCAGGTGCACGCCCTCACGGGTGGTGCCGCCCTGCGTGTCGGAGAGATCAACTTCCATCCCCTCGGTGAACAGCTTCCAGGAGTTCGACCGATCGATCCGGGCCGCCACCCAGCCGTGCACCAGCCGGGAGAGTGAGGAGCCGTGGGAGGTGCGGTGCAGATAGTAGTCCACGGTGGCCTCGTGGTCCTCGACGGTGTACTCGTAGCCCAGGCGGGAGAGCATGTCGTAGAGCTCTTCGGCCGAGAACAGGTAGGTCAGCATCAGTGTATCGGCCTGTTTGGAGAGCTTATACCGGTTGGTGGTATCACCTTCGGCCTGCAAAATCAGATCCAGCCGTCCGATATTGCCGTACTTGGCCCGGTAGCCCTCCCAATCGAATTCCAAGAGGTCCTGGTAACCCTCAAACTGGGCGATAATGTGTCGGCCGGAGACCTCTATGAAGGGCACGGTGAGTTTCGAGGCGACATCTTCCCAGGAGGCAACTTCTTCCACAAACAGGTCGAGCCAGTTGCCGACCGGGTCGTTGCGCTTTTCCAGATAGCGCAACCACTCGATGGTGGATTGCAACACCCACGCCAGCAACATGTTGGTGTAGGCGTTATTGCTCAGTCCGGATCCGCGGGTATCGGGGTAGCCGTCGTGGTACTCATCCGGTCCCATCACCCCGTGGATCGAGTACCGGTCGGTGGCGGGATCATAGCTGGTTAGCGAGACGAAGAACCGGCAGATCTCGACCAGCATTTCGGCCCCGTAGTCGGAGAGGAAGGACTCATCGTGGGTCGCCTCCAGGTAGCGCAATACCGAGTAGGCGATCGCTAGTGAGACGTGGCGTTGCCGGTGGGAATTATCCGGCATCCACATCTGCGAACGGGGGTTCCACAATTCGGTGGGGGTCTCTTCTCGGCCGTCGGAGCCGGATTGCCAGGGGTACATCGCCCCGTCGTAGCCTTCGGCGGCGGCCATGGCGCGGGCTTCACCCAGCCGGCGGTAGCGGTAGAGCAACAGCCCACGGGTGTATTCCGGCCGGCGCAGGATCAGCATCGGGTGGATGTAGAGCTCATCCCAGAACAGGTGCCCACGGTATCCCTCACCGTGTAGCCCACGGGCCGGCACCGAGGCATCGAGTTCTTCACGGTTACCGAACACGGTCTGCAGCACATGGAAGGTGTGGACGTTCAACGCCAGCTGGTGGCGCAACAGCGGCCGGTCGGAGGCCATGGTGTCCACCGGGGCGGTGCGGGTAATGTCGATGGGCCGACCGAAGTCGATCTCGACGGCAAATTTCGACCACAGCACGCCCCACATCTTCTCGTGGTAGCTCAGCAGATCGCGGAAACTTTTCACCCGGTTGATCCGTTTGCTGGAGTTGATCGCCGGGGTGGAGATCGCGTGATCACGCGAGGTGGTCATCGCTGCGATCTTTTCCAGGGAGAG
The DNA here is from genome assembly GCF_003185985.1 of Auritidibacter sp. NML100628. Taxonomy (NCBI): domain Bacteria; kingdom Bacillati; phylum Actinomycetota; class Actinomycetes; order Micrococcales; family Micrococcaceae; genus Auritidibacter; species Auritidibacter sp. NML100628. Next base: position 16,255 of record NZ_QHLP01000005.1, on the reverse strand, counting down.
TTTTTCGCCCGCGGTGACCTGCAGGTCGATCTCGTGGCCGATGGTCAGCTCATCGGCGCCGGTGATCAGATTGCGGGAGAGCTCCGGGGAGTACTCGGCGCTGTGCGCGCTGGATCCCGGTGAGCCCGGGGTGAGCCGGGTGCGGGTGGCGATGGCAACATGCACCTGAGATTGGGAGGTGACGGTTTCCAGTAGTACCGTCTCGGGGTCCAAGGTCTCGGCGGTGACCGGTTCCCAGTGACGGTTGGCCAGCTGTAGATCGTCGGTGACGTTCTGATTGGCCACCCGGCCGTTGATCCCGGAGCGGACCTGGACCCGACCGGACCAGTTCTCGGCGGTGATCTTGATCTGCATGGCAGCCAGGTTCTCCCCGGCCATGGACTGGAACTGGCGGGTGGTGACCTCGGTGATCCGGCCCGAGGCGGTGCGGTAACGGATGGTGCGACTCAGCAGCCCGCGACGCAGATCCAGATGTTGGTGGTAGTCTTCCAGGCTCAGCGACGGGTTCGTCGGGGAGAGCAGAGTGCCCTGGTCGTCGGTAATGGTCACATAGGTCCAGTCGGGCAGGTTGACCATGTGCTCGGTTTCGACCACGTGACCCTGCAGGTCGGTGGTGAGTCGGTTGAACACTCCAGCGGCGTAGGAGCCGGGGTAGTGTACCTCGGAGGCCAGGGTGCCCGGCACCGAGCCACGAGTGCCCCAATACCCATTCGCCAGGGTGCACAGGGCCTCACGGGTGCCCTCATTCTCGGGTTCGTAGCCGGTGAAGTTCAGCACCCAGCGGGAGTCCATATCGTGGGTGACGCGACGGTCGAGTTTCAGCGAGGTCAGATCGTCGGTGACGATGTGGGCGCCAGCTTCAGCCAGTCGGCCGGGATCCTGTAGCCGATCGACCCCGATCACCAGGCCGAATTCTCCGGCCGTAGCAGCGGTGACTCCGGAAACGGCGTCTTCGAGCACCACCATATCTTCGGGTTCCAGCCCCATCTCATCGGCTGCCCGTAAGAACATGGCCGGGGCCGGTTTGCCCTCGAGATCTTCGGCTAAGGCGGTGTTGCCGTCAACGATGACATCGAAGTAGTCGATCACGCCACCGGCGGTGAGCACATTGGGCGCGTTGCGCGAGGAGGAGACGATCGCGGTGGGGATCCGCTCGTGGCGGAGTTTGTCGAGCACCTCGGTGGCGTCGGCGAAGACCTCCACACCGTCTAAGGCCAGCACCTTGTCGAAAAAGGACTGTTTGAGCTCGGCCAGTCCTTGCACGGTGAGCTCGCCCTCGAAATCGGCAGCGGCTTCGGGCGTGATAGTTTCGGCGTCCTCACCGATGTGGGCGCGTTCGGGTACGGACAGATCGCGGGAGGCAAAAAAGTTACGCACGCCATCCTCGCGGGGCATGCCGTCGACGAACTGCAGGTAGTCGGAGTCACGATCGAACTCTCGCAACCGGTTGGGGTCGGCGATGACGACCTCGCGGTTCATCTCCAGCTGGCCGACCGCCGGCAGGGCTTGGTCAAACAGTTTCTTCCACGCTTCGGCATGAACCTGGACGGTTTTGGTAACCACCCCATCCATATCGAAGATCACGCCACGATAGTGACGCAGTCCGTGACGTCCAACAGAGGAGGTGACCTGATTCGAGGTGCTCAGTGGATGCATGATTCCATCGTAGGGTCAATCAACCCACCTGGCGGAAGAACTGCCGTGCGCCAGGTGGGTTGTGGTGTGCCGTGATGATGTTCACAGCCGGATCTGCCGGTGCGCTTAGGTGGTGAGGGCGTTTTTGGTGTTCTTCCGGCGCCAGATCTGTAGCCCAGCCACGATCGCGATCACGGCGAACCCACCCAGCGAGCTGAGGATCTCGGGGAAGATCAGCAGAATACCGCCGGCGATCAGGGCCACCGATTCCCACCAGTGAGACCGGTCGAGGAAGTAGCCGGCCGTGGCTGCTGCCAGGGCGGTCATCCCGATGATCACGAACACCAGGGTGCGCAAAAAGGTCAGGATCCCGTCGTCGCCCTGGAAGAGCAAAGCGGGCTCGAAGGCGAAGACGAACGGCACCATAAACCCGGCGATGGCTACACGCAGGGCGGTAACGCCCGAGACCAGCGGGTTGGAGCCGGCGATACCGGAGGCCGCGTAGGCGGCCAAACACACCGGTGGAGTGATATCGGCCAGCAGTCCGAAGTAGAACACGAACAAGTGGGCGGCCAGCACGGGCACATCAAAGGTTTCGATCAGGATCGGGGCGGCCACCGAGGCGGTGACCACATAGTTGGCGGTGGTAGGCAACCCCATGCCCAGCACTAGGCAGGCGATCGCGGTATAGACCAACACCAACAGGAAGCTCCCGCCGGCCAGGGTGAGGATCCCATTGGAGATCTGACCCCCTAGCCCGGTGGCGTTAACGGTGCCGGCAACCATTCCTGCCGAAGCGCAGGCGGCGATCACCGGCAGGGCTGCCTTCGCGCCGTCTTCCAAACACAGCACGAGTTCTTTGAGGTTCATCCGGGTCGAGGCGCGCAACAACGAAATGATCAAGGTGGCTGCCAGGCCCCACAGGGCCGCATTGGCCGGGGTGCGACCGGCCAGCATCAGCCCGATGATTACCGCCAGCGGTAGCAACATGTCGACCTTACGGGCCAGCAGTTTCCATGCCGGGAGATAATCGGAGTCCAGACCGCGGATCTTGTACCGCTTGGCTTCGTAGTGCACCGAGAGCATCGCACCCAGGAAGTACAGTACCGCCGGGACAATGGCGATCACGATAATGGTCTGATACGGGATCCCGGTGTATTCGGCCATGATGAACACCGCGGCACCCATGATCGGGGGCATGATCTGACCACCGGTGGAGGCGGTGGCCTCGGTGGCAGCAGCGAAGGTGGGTTTGAAGCCGATGCGTTTCATCAGCGGGATCGTGAAGGAACCGGAGGCCACGGTGTTGGCCACCGAGGAACCGGTGACAGTACCCTGCATGGCCGAGGCCACCACCGCGGCCTTGGCCGGACCGCCGGTGAACCGGCCGGTGAGTTTGGTGGCTAGCGAGTTGAAATAGGCTCCGATATCGGTCTTCAGCAGTAGCACACCAAAGAGCAGGAACAAGAACACGAAGGTCGAAGACACCTGGATCGGGGTGCCAAAGATCGACCGGGTGGTGAAGAAGGTCTGTTCGACCACATTGTCCAGGGAAGAGCCGGCGTGGTCGAACACTGGAACGAGATCGCCGCGCCAGAAGTACAGCAACGCACAGATCGCGATGATCACGATCGGCAGACCCACGCAACGGCGGGTGGCTTCCAGGATCAGGATGATACCGGCGGCAGCGACAAAGGTATCGAGGTTGGAGTAGCCGAACAGTTGCACGTCGACGCCGGTGATGTAGTCGTAGCGGTAGACCAGGTACCCGAAGACGGCCAGACATCCCAGAGCCAGGATCGTATCCACCCCCAGGGAGGTGAAGTACGCCCAGGACCGGGTGTTGGCCTTGATGCCAAGCTTTTTGTGGATCGGATACAGCAGGTAAATCATCGCCATGGCCGATCCGACGTGGATGGCACCTTGGATCAGGATGGGGCGGGAACCGGCCAGTGCGGTATAGAGCTGGAAGATGGTCAGACAGGCGCCGACGATAAAGACCAGAATGCGCCACAGGCCCATTTCGCTGTTGAGCCGGTAGCGGGCGGCGACGTCGTGTTCGCGCAGGACCTGTTCGGCGGCCTCGGCGTTGGCCGCGGAGTCGCTCTGGCCTTGTTGCAGAGCTTCGACTTCTGCGGCGGTGAGAACAGCGGAGGGTTGCTGTTCCTGGGTGGAGGAGGGGTCAGGTTGTTGCGCCACGGCGTATCCCTTCAGACTGAAACCTGATCGTCAGTGGTGTCGACGATGTACCAAGTGCTCGAGAGCACTGTATGAGCGTGAATGATGAGGTGGTGACCGGTATCGGCCACGCCGGGCCATCAACGCCAACCGCCCGGTTGCGGGAAACAGGCTGGTCGTTGATGGCCCGGTGGTGAATGGTCGATGGGTGGTTTACTCTTCGTCTGCCCCGGCCTCGTCAGCGTCATCGCTACTGTCGCCACCGTTAGCGGAGGCGCCGACCTCGTCGAAGTACTTCTGAGCACCGGGGTGAACCGGAATATCCCCCACGCCCAGCAGTCCGTCTTCAGCGTTGATCAGATCAGCCTGGGGTAAGGAAATATCATCGGCGTTTTCGTAGACAGTCTTGGTGAGCTCGTAGGCATCGTCCTCGCTGATCTGGCTGGTGGAGCCCAGCAACGCAGCGTAGACGGTCACGGTGAGCACATCGTCTTCGACGAAGTCGTAGGTGCCGGCTTCGATGGTGTAGGTCTCGAACAGCGTGTCGCCGGCGATGGCGTCAGCTTCTTCTTGATCCAGGGAGACCAGCTTCACATCATTGGTGGAAGCCAGTTCTTGCAGACTGGCCGCCGGAACACCCAGAATTTCGATGGAGGCGTCAATGTGGCCATCCTGTAGCAGGGAACGACCCTCGGTGAAACCTTCTTCATAGGCCTCATAGTCGCCCTCTTCCAGGCCGTAGGCTTCCAGGATCTCTAGGGCCACAGCGCGGGTACCGGAGCCGGGGGCACCGATGCCGACTCGCTTACCCTCCAGGTCCGAGATGGTGTCGATGCCGTTGCCTTCCAGGGTGATCACCTGAGCGGCTTCGGGGTAGAGCTGACCGATCCAGGCCACGTTCTCGATCCCGCCTTCAGCGCCCTCGAACTGGCCGGTGCCGGAAATGGCTTCCTGGGCGGTGTTGTTCTGGGAGAAGCCCAGCTGAGTAGAACCGTTGTTAATACGACCAATGTTGTCGGCGGACCCATCGGTTTCGATGGCGTCCAAGCTCAGATCGGTGTTCTGACCGATGACGTTGGCGTACTCGTTGCCCAGCGGGAAATACACGCCGGAGGACGAGCCGGTGGCGAAGGTGATGTCCTGGGTATATTCGGCGTCGCCGCCACCACCGTTACCGCCTTCGTCGCCACAGGCAGTCAGCGCCAAGGCGGCCACTGCCGTGGCTGCCACCACTTTCAGCGAGGTGAATGCTTTCATGAGTTCTCTCCTATGGTGTGAGGTGAGTGGACAATTCGGAATAGTGTGAGGGGTCTTCAGTTCTCAGAGCAGTGCCGCCGGCCAGCTGTGGGCCATCGGTTGGTTCGTCCCGCCCTGATCCAAACGCAAGGGCCAGTCTGGGGAAAACAGGCTGGGGTCTTCGCGCGGTGCCCGCAGGACCGTGAATCTCTCGTGGCCGGTGACTCCGTAGACGCCGGGTTGGGCCAGGGAATTATAGCTGAACGGGTTGGAGGGGTAGTAGGCCCCCGTATCGGGAAAGACCAGGATGTCGCCCTGTTCGACGCGGGGGAGTTGGATGCGGTGGGCAACCACATCGCCGGAGAAACAGCACGGGCCGGCTACATCATGTTGCTGGGTGCGCTGTGGATCACGCGGTGCCGCGGTGGGGTCGAGGACTTCGACGCGTAAGGGCCAGGCGGCGGGCATGAAAATGGTGCGGGTGGCGACCTGAGCTCCGGCGTGGGAAATCGCGATCCGGCGATCGCCGGCGTTTTTGGTGTACTCCACGAAGGAGGCGATGAAGCCGTGCTTGGCCAGAATCGAGCGACCAAATTCGGTCTTGACGGTGAACTCACCGTTGAACAGCAACGGTGCGTGTTCGGCCAAAAGATGTGCGTAATCGGTGAAGGTGGGGGTACGCTCATCGGAACCGAAGTTCACCGTGAGCCCACCGCCAATATCGAGGGTGTGAACTTGGGTGCGACCGACCCGTTCATTGATCTCGGTGGCCAGTTCGCTCAGTAGCTTGGCGCCGGTAACCATCGAGTCCAAAGACATGCCCTGAGATCCCACGTGGCAGTGCAACTGGTTCAGCCACGGGTGATCGAGATAGGCCTGGATGAGATCCTGCCGGTTGGTGCCGGTCTTCAGCGCGACCCCGAACTTGGAGTAATCGGAGGCAGTGCTCATCTCTTTGATACTGCCGGCTCCGATTTGCGGGTTAACGCGGAAGCCCAGCTGGGAGGTGGACTCGATCTGGTCTTTCAGCTCGCGGATGCGCTCGAACTCCTGGAAGTTGTCGATATTGATCGACACGCCCAGCTGGAGGGCAGAAGCTAGTTCGCGACGAGTTTTGGCCGGGGAATCAAACACGATCCGGCCGGGATCGATGCCGGTGGACAGCGCCACGGCCAGTTCACCGTCGGAGGCAACTTCGGTGGCCAGCCCCATCTGTACCAGGGCGGAGACCACGGTGGGAATCGAGTTGGCTTTGACCGCGAAGCAGTGAGAAACCGGCACATGGGTGGGGAAAGCGTGTAAGAGCTCATCGACGCCGGTGCGCACCGAGTCCCAGTCGATAAACGCTGCGATCGGTGCCGTATCCGGATCCAGCAGGCCCTGGTCGCGGGCCTCGGAAATGATCCGGTGGCGATCACGAGCGAGTAACGACATGGTGGTGTTTTCCTTTCCCCGCGGGGTGAGTGATCAAGACATCAGTTGTTGGCAGGATATGATACAAATTACAGATCATACATCATCCTTAAAGGATGATTTATCTCTGCGTGAAGGTGGTATGAACCCGAGGTGACGGAGGATCGTATGGATTCGGCATCGAGACAGGCTCGGCTGATGGTGGTGGAAGACCACCCTGTGGTCGCACTCGGGCTGATCAATATTTTCTCCGATGAGCCAGATCTGCAGGTGGTCGCTCAAGCCAGCTCGAGCCGTGAAGCGCTGAAGATGATCGGCCAGGAAAACCCAGATTTGGTGATCGTACCCATGCGTTTAGGCGGGGAGCTGGCCGGGTTGGGGCTGTCGCAGCGGATCAAGGAACGTCGCCCGGGCACGAAGGTGCTGATTTTTAGTAGTTATTTTTCGGCCGAGGAGATCGGGCTGGCCTATCTTAGTGGGGCCGATAGTTATTTGGTGAAGTATCAGTCGCCGCAGGCGCTCGTGGATACCGTGCGGGCGACATTGGCCGGCCAGCGGGTGTGGGCTGAGCCACTGGCGGGGGCACAGTTCACGGAGATCATCACCGATGTGCTGGAGTCGGCCGCACTGACTCGACGAGAAACCGAAGTGCTCGGGTTGATGGTCAGACGGCTGGGCAATGAGGAGATCGCCCGGAAGTTGGTGATCTCGTTATCGACAGTGAAATCGCATGTATCCCGGGTGCTACACAAGCTGGGTTACCGGGATCGGAAAGAGCTGATGGCTGATGTGGTGGTGCAAAGCAACCGAGTCAGCCGGTGAGAGGCTTGAGGACGAGCTGAAAAGACTCGTACGACAAGAAACACTACGAACGGGAAAGGACAACCACAGGCATGACTGCCACACCACGGAACACCGAAGATCTGGTGAGAAGCTACTACAGCACCGTAGATGCCGGGGACCCGGAGGCCACCGCGGCCCTGTTTGCCACGGATGCGACCTATCACCGACCCGGCTATGACCCGTTGGTGGGCCCGGCTATCGCGGAATTTTACCGCACCGAACGGGTCATTGAGTCTGGGGAGCACACCATCACCGAGGTGCTGGTGGACGGCCTGCGAGCCAGTTCTCGCGGGGTGTTCAACGGTGTGCTCAAAGACGGTCGTGCCGCTGAAGAAGGCTTCGCTGATTTCTGGGAGTTCAACGAGGACGGCACCATCGCCAACCGCACGTCATATTTTTACCGGGCTGCGGTTTAGCTGACGTGGAGCAGGATCTTCCCGCGGGAACCGCGCTGGTTGTGTTCCATCGCCTCGGCGGCTTGTTCCAGCGGGTAGGTGGTGTCGATGTCGACGGTGAGGCGCTGCTGGTCGACCTTCTCCAACAGCTCACGGAGGCGAGCGCCGTCGGGACGGACCCATACCCAGTGGCCTCCCGCTTCTTCCACGGATGGGTCGGCGGTGGAAGCGTGCCGGCCACCCTCGGTCAGGACCGCGAGCGTTTCGTCGCGCACGCCACCGACGAAGTCCAGCACGGCAGTGACTCCCTCGGGGGCGAGTTCTTTGACGCGGTCCTCGAGACCGTCACCGTAAGCGACCGGTTGTACGCCTAGCTCGCGGAGACGTTCATGGTTGGCCGCCGAGGCAGTGCCGATCACCGAGGCGCCACGCTCCACGGCCAGCTGAGCGGCCAGGTGGCCCACGCCACCAGAGGCAGCGTGGATCAGTACGGTATCGTCGCCGGAGACCGCAATGGTGTCGAGGCTACGCAGGGCGGTCAATCCGGCGAGGGGAAGGCCGGCGGCAGTGTCGAGATCCACCCCGTCGGGGATGGGCGCCACAGAGGTTGCCGGCAGGGCCACATAGTCGGCGTAGGTACCACCCTGGATAAAGTCTTTGCGACCGTAGGCAGCCACGCTATCGCCCGGTTTGAACTCGGGGGTATCGGGGCCGACTGTTTCGACCACACCGGCGACGTCCCAGCCTGGGGTCACCGGGAAGAAGGTGTCTATCATGGCATCCAGACCGCCACTCATCACCTTCCAGTCCACCGGGTTGACCGCTGCGCGCTGAACCCGAATCAGCACGGCACCGGGCGCGACTTTGGGGGTCGGTACATCGTGAAGTTCAAGGGTATGAGGTTCGCCGTATTTGAAGTAAGTCATTGCACGCATACTTCGCATAACAGCCGACCTTGTTGGCATATTCCTGCCTGTCGGATGGTGGCGCGCCCCACGTCGGGAAACGCCCCTGGGGCGACGCGTTTCTCGTGCGTTCCTAGTGCAGGGCCCCGCCGATCAGGGGTTCATCGGGTTCCGGGCGTAAGGATTCGTCGATCAGGATCTGTAGTGCTACCACGGCTTGGTCGATGGTGACGGGAACGGTTGGGTCAGGAAGATAGGGCACGTGGACGAATCCGGCTGGAACCGGGGTGGGCCACTGTGTGACGGCTGAGAGTAAGGAGTAGAGCACCTCATTGCACACGAAGCTGCCAGCGCTCAGAGACAATTGGACCGGCAGATCGATGGCACGCATGCGAGAATGAGCGGCTTTCAACCGCAATGTGGAGAACACGGCGGTGGGCCCGTGGGGATCGATGGGCTGATCCACCGGTTGGAACCCGGCGTTATCCGGGATGCGGGCATCGCGCAGGTTGAGTCCCACCCGCTCCAGGCGGATCGTTTCGGTGCCGGCTGCTAGGCCGACGGCGATGATCAGATCTGGTTGGATCGAGTCGACCTGGTCGAGCAACAGGCGAGCGGCAGTGCCGAATTCTACCGGAAGGCAGACGGCGTGGACCTCCGGGCTGATGTCGGCCTGTGACACTTTGTGGGCTACCTCCCACGACGGGTTATCGGTCATGGTGCCAAAGGGCTCGAATCCGGAAACTAGCACTCGGGTCATGGTGTTAGCTCACCTCGGTGCGGTGGGCGTGCCGATCCGGGGAGCCCTGCCAAAACTCGACCCGGGTGGCCTCGACCACCTCGCCACGGATCCGGACGGCCCTGACCTGGGCGGGCCACCAAAACGTCATCGCTGCCGCGCTACGGTAAGCCAACTGGGAACCTTTGCGACTACTTTTCGTGCTGGAGAAGGCCCATCCGCGCTCGCCGACATCTTTGACCACCAACGGGCGGGCATCGGGGACACCATGGACATCGACGGTGGATAAATTCACCACGTGCGGTTCGGGGACCTCGGCGTCGACAGCCGCGCGAAGCCACTGCAAAAATGCGGTGACTGGGTCATTGGGAAAGGCCTCCGGGTCAATGTCGGGGGCGGTACCGGTCATGGCCGGGATGGATTTCAGGAAACCACGGACAGCATCGGTCATAGCGTCCAGCCTAGTGTGTCGGTGCAATGTCGGTGCCGGCTCCCAGGTTCTTGGCCATGCTACTGTGGCCGATCAGCCCGGACTGATCGGTCCCTTCGGCCTCGAGGAGACCACGGAGTACGGTAGCTTGCACCAAGGCATTGACGGCCCACGGGTCAACTGACCGAGCAGGACATCTCGTGCCACGGCCCGGAAGATACGTCAGTCGGCAGGGATGGTGACGATCGTGGCCACTGTCCAGACCGCTCAGAAACCGATATTGCCTGGGCGAAGGTGCTACTGATGTGGTGCAGGTATGACAAGTCTGGCCAGCTGGTCGACGGTATGGTCTAGTTGCGTAGCGGTGGTCTGCGCTCCGAACGTGAAACGCACCGCGGTCTGAGCAAGATCAGCTCCATACCCCATGGCGATCAGTGCGGGGCTGGGTTCCTGGCTACCTGCAGCGCAGGCTGACCCCGCGGAACACATGATGCCGTAGCGCTGCAGGTCCAGTAATACCGACTCCCCGCTCCGGCCGGCAAATACGAAGGAGGCATGCCCGGGTAACCTGCAGTGCCGATGGCCAGTGAGTTGGGCCCCCGGAATTTCGGCCTCGACCCGGTGGATGAAGGCATCACGGAGATCGGTCAGGTCCGCAGACTCGTTCTGGGCCAATTCCAGGCCGGTGACCATTCCCACGGCTGCTGCGAGGTTCTCGGTCCCCGAGCGCAGACCGCGTTGCTGACCGCCACCGTGGATCAGCGGATCGCAGGGGGTCCGGCGACGCAGATACAGTGCCCCGATCCCCTTCGGGGTGCCGAGTTTATGACCGGCCAAGCTCATCGCCTGAACCCCGAGATCATCCACCTGCAGTGGAAGATCTCCGGCGGCTTGAACGGCGTCGGTGTGGAAGGGAACCCCGTATTTTTCAGCCACGGTTGCCAGGGCGGGAATGTCTTGGACGGTGCCGACTTCATGATTGGCGTATTGAATGCTGACCAGCGTGGTGTTTTCCCGCAGGGCATCCTCCAGGGCCGCGGGGGACACCCGACCGGTGGCATCTACCGGGAGTTGCTCGAGCTGATAACCGAACCGTTGCAACCAGATAGCGGATTCCCGCACGGCGGGGTGTTCGATGGCCGAGACCAGCAGGTGGCGGCCCCGAGGCGCAGCCAGGGAGATTCCTTTGACCGCGGTGTTATCGGATTCGGTCCCCCCGGAGGTGAAGATGATCTCGGAGGGTCGGGCACCTAGGTGGTTGGCGAGGCGCTGTCGGGCCGCTTCCAGCACACCCCGGGCCTCTTCGGCGGGTTCGTGTTGGGCCGCGGGGTTAGCAAAGGCGCCGGTCAGATAAGGCCACATCGACCGCAAGACCTCTGGTCGGGGTGGGGCGCTAGCTGCGTAGTCCAGGTAAATACTCACGAAAAGTCCAGTCCGAGGTCCAGGGCACGAATGTGGTGGGTCAAGGCTCCCACGCTGATCAGGTCCACCCCGGTGGCGGCAATGTCTCCCACCGTTTCGAGCCGCACCCCGCCAGAGGCTTCCACCAGGGCCTGTCCAGCGATGAGTTCCACACCGCGATGCAGATCCTGAAGCGAGAAATTATCCAGCATGATGGTATCCGCCCCGCCGTGCAAGGCGGAGGGGATCTGGTCGAGGCGGTCGACTTCCACTTCCAGGTGCACGGTGTGTGGCACTTGGGCTTTGGCGTCTCGGATCGCGCTGGTCAGATCCCGGCCCCCTGTGGCAACCACAGCCAGGTGGTTATCCTTGGCCAGTACCGCATCGGAGAGGCTGAAGCGGTGATTATGGCCTCCTCCGCACCGCACCGCATGGCGTTCCAAGGCGCGCAAGCCGGGAGTGGTTTTACGGGTGTCGACAATGCGGGCTCGGGTTCCGGCGACAGCAGCGACGTAGGCGGCGGTGGTGGTCGCAATGCCACACATTCGTTGCACCAGGTTCAGTCCGATGCGCTCGCAGGTCAGAATGGGCCGGGCGGGCCCTGAGATCCCGGCCAGCACCTGGCCCCGGTCAAATTCGGCGCCCTCGTCGATCGTGAGATCCACGGCCACCTCGGGGTTCAGCGCGGTCAGAGCCCGGACGAAGACCTCCCCGCCACTGAAGACCCCGGGCTCACGGGCGACCAGCTCGGCGGTGATCTGTGCTGTGGCAGGGACGAAGGCCTGAGTGGTGAGGTCTCCGAAGGGTACATCCTCCTCCAGCGCGATATGGATCACCCGGTCAATCTGTGAGGGTTTCATGTCTGTCACCTCATCTCGGCTTGGCGGCTAGCATCCGGTCCAAGGCGACCTTGGCCGGGATGGCGATCTGTTCGGGCACGCTGATCTGATTGCTGACCCTGCCGGCCACCAGGTCGTCGAGTACCCAGGCCAGATAGCCAGGATGGATGCGGTACATCGTCGAGCAGGGGCAGATCACTGGGTCGAGGCAGAAAATGGTGCGGTCGGGGTATTGAGCGGCCAGCCGGTTGACCATGTTGATCTCAGTGCCCACTGCGATGACGTCGCCGGGGTGGCTGGCGGCAACGACTTTGTGGATGGCATCGGTGGAGCCGGACGCGTCGGCGGCATCGACCACCGGCATGGGGCATTCGGGGTGAACAATGACCTTCACCCCGGGAGCATCGCGACGGGCTTTGTCGATCTGATCGACGGTGAAGCGCCTATGGACCGAGCAGAAGCCATGCCAGAGCAACACTTTGGCGTGTTGCAGGTCTTCTGCCGTATTGCCACCTTGCGGTTGGCGGGGATTCCACATCGGCATTTGCTCCAGCGGAATGCCCATCGCTTTGGCAGTATTGCGACCCAGGTGTTGATCGGGGAAGAACAATACCCGGTGGGCGCGTTCGAAGGCCCACTCCAACACGGTGGCGGCGTTGGAAGAAGTGCACACGATGCCTCCGTGCCGGCCACAGAAAGCTTTCAGGGCCGCTGAGGAGTTCATGTAGGTCACCGGGATGACCGGCAGTTTTCCGTTGGCATCGGGTTCGGGGTTCTCCGGGTCGAAACCATAGACCGCGGCGATGTCCTCCCAGGCGGTTTCTACCGAGTCCTCATCGGCCATATCGGCCATGGAACACCCGGCAGCGAGATTGGGCAGGATCACTTTCTGTTCGGCGGTGGAGAGAATGTCTGCGGTTTCGGCCATAAAGTGAACTCCGCAGAAGACGATGGCTTCGGCCTGTGGGCGAGTGAGGGCGGCGTTGGCCAGTTGGAAGGAGTCTCCGACAAAGTCGGCGTGCTGGACGACCTCGTCGCGTTGATAAAAGTGGCCGAGGATGACCAGCTTGTCTCCCAGGGTGGCCTTGGCCTGTCGAATCCGGCGGTGGAGTTCCTCGTCGTTCATTGTCCGGTACGCCTCGGGGAGCTGGCCGGGCCGGGCGATGGCATTCGTCGGGGCGAAACCCGGCACGTTGTCGTCTTGGGAGGAACCGGGCCCATAGCCGGGGATGGCATCGAAGGCCCAGGGGTCATCTGCCAGGGAATCGTGACAGGTTTGGGCCGGTGCTAGGTTGATTCGCTGATGAATGGACAGTGTGGTCATTGATCGGTCTCCTGGATGGTGAGTATGTAGCGGGAACGTTCCGGGGCGGAACGATAAAGTTTGGGGGGCCGGTGGGCGGTTCCGGTTTGGCGGCGTCCGGTGTCTTCCACAGTGCCCTGGGCCAAAATCTGGCGTCGAAAATTAGAGGGGTCCAGCGCCCGGTCGAGGATGGCCTCGTAAACCCGACGCAAGTGGGCCAGTGGGAATTCCTCGGGGAGAAACGCGTGAGCGATCGGTGAGTAGGTGACCTTAGCGCGCAACCGATGTAAGGCATAGTCGAGAATGACGCCGTGGTCGAAGGCCAGGTGCTCGGCGTTGTCGGCAACCTCATCGACGGGGAACCACTCCACATTGTCACCATCAACAGAGGCGGCGTCCTCATCCTGGCCGACCAAGGCCCAGTAGACAATGGAGACCACGCGGGCGTGGCTGAGAGCATCAGCGCTGTGGGAGCGGTCCACATCACCGAACGCGTAGAGCTGTTCGAGGTGGCGCGGGCTCAGTCCGGTGGTGCGTTGCAGGGTCGTCTGGGCCGATTCCACGAGGCTCTGCTCGGGAGCTAGGGGCCCGCCAGGTAGCGCCCAACGACCCTGATAGGGTTCGCGGATGCGCCGGACCAGAGGCAGCCAGAGGGTTAGTTCCCCGGTGTCAGGATGCGGACGCAACGTGAAGACCACGGTAGAGACAGCCAATTCAAGACGGTCTGACATGGTGACTTACCCCCTCTGGTTAGGTGAGTGACACCATACAGGCCCCATAAGGTCAATTCAACCTGAAGTCGATGTGGGTTAAGAAATGGGTTAAGACACGACGGCGACCCGTCCTGTCATCTCAGGACGAGCCGCCGTCGTGGTTCGTTTTTCGTCAGTTCCCTCAGCGGGCAACTTCAGCGTGCACTGTCAGCGCAAGGAGGCGTAAGGAGCCTGCGCGGATCAAGCCTGACTACCGGCCGGGGTGAAGTCCCGGGAGCCCAGGAAGTCCGGGCGCAGGTGCGGTGCCGCATAGGGCGGGTCCACCGGGGTTTCTCCACAGAGTTGTAGACGATGAACACGTTGGACCGGGAGTAGGGAGTGACGTTGCCGTTGGAGGCGTGCATGCAGTTGGAGTCGAACATAATCGCTCCACCAGCGGGGCCTTCCAGCACGTCAATGCCGAATCGATCGGCGAAATCGGTCAGAATCTGTGGGTCGGGAACGCCGGCACCCTGCATCACCAGGGACTGCTTGTAGTTATCGTCCGGGGTCTGGCCCTGGCAGACGATGTAGTGCTGGTGGGAGCCCGGCATGATCATTAGCGGACCGTTGAAGGAATAGTTATCGGTCAGCGAGATCGAGATCGACACAGCCCGGGGTCCGGGCATGCCGTCCTCGGCGTGCCAGGTTTCGAAATCCGAGTGCCAGGTGAAGTCCTTACCCACAAACCCGGGCTTGTAATTGATCCGGGATTGGTGGATGTAGACATCGGATCCGAGAATTTGCCGGGCGCGGTCGACCAGGCGGGGATCATTGGCGATCTTCTTGAAGACCTCGTTGCTACGGTGAATATCGAAAATGGAACGGACCTCATTGGACTTAGCTTCCACCACAGTCCGTTCGTCCTGCTTCACCTCGGGGTCCTCGGCGAGTCGCTTCAACTCATCCTTGAACTGCTGGAGTTCTTCGGGGGTGATGAGCTGATCGATGGTGAGGTAGCCCTTCTCGTCGAAGCTCTGCAGGGTCTGCTCGTCGAGCGGGCCTTGTTCTGCGGTGCCCTGGACAACGCGGTCTGGGCGAGGAATGACCCGGGGTTCTTCGCCGGTGCGGGTCGGATAGAAATCAGTAGTGGTGTCAGCCTTGTCAATGGTGGTCATGTACTCTCCTTCCTACATGTTGATCCATGGTCGTCCGGAGTTCAGTTATGTTGCCATGATGGCCACAGTGTGGCAGGCGCCTGATAGTGCCACTACTCGTGGACCCTAGCAGGGATAGCCAGAACTGCAACCGTTGGGGCGCGGCTGAAGCTCCCGGTGAGTCTGCGCGGTGAGCCGGGAAAGGGCAGTGGCCCCTGGGGTCCGTAGTGCCTCATGTCAAACTGAGCGCGAAGGGTAAGTCGTGCCTCACAGATCGTGAGCGCGAGAGGTCGCGTGGCTGCAGTGTCGTGCCTCAGCTAGTTTGAGCGCGAAAACTTGGGTTAGCTGGCTTTGGTGCGGATGCCGGTGGTGCGGCGTTTTTGCCGGGCCTGGTGCTTGCTGTCGAGGTCGGCGGCGATGGTGAGGGTTTTGTCTTTGGCCAGGCTGATCAGCCGGTCTTGGTAGGTCAGGATTTGGCGGGTCAGCTGGGCTGGATTGATCCTGCGGTAGATGGCCGCTAGCTCTTCTTGTTGGGCGGTGGAGAGGATCCCGGCATCCAGCAGCCGGTGGTAGGGAGTCTTGGGTTTGTCATAGAGGCGTTTGCGCCGCCCGCTGGCGTCTTGGGTCCAGCCGGTGGGTTTTTTGGTGGCGGTGAAGTAGTTGAGTTTCAAACCCACCACCTGCCATAGGGCCGCCAGGATGGCGCGTTGATCTGCGGTGTCGTACCGGTAGTGAAACCCAAATTTTCGCACGGCGTGGTTGTTTTTGGATTCCACGGTGGCTTGATCATTTTTTTGATACGGCCGGCCCCGGGTGAAAAAGATCAACCGGTCAGCAGCCCAGTGCATGACTTCGTGGTTGATGAACTCTGACCCGTTGTCACAATCTAAGCCCGCGATCCCATAGGGGATGGCGGCTGCGGCCCGGTCCAATCCTGCCAGGATGTGCACTTGGGCGTTATGACGGAGCACTTCTAGGTGCACCCACCCGGTGCGCACATCAGTCATGGTTAGGGTGCGGGCGAATTCGCCTTGCAGGGTTGGCCCGCAATGGGCCACCGTGTCGGTTTCGAAAAACCCTGGTTCGTCT